>LCCW01000015.1 GCA_000998185.1 Candidatus Kuenenbacteria bacterium GW2011_GWA2_42_15
ATAGGCAAGATGCTTTGGTCAGAAATTAATTCAGTAGAATATAGATTAGATATTAATAAACAAAGTGCTTAAGTGTTTTAGTGCTTTATGTGCTTAAGTGACTATGAAAATTGCAATTTCCTACCCGCCATTAGAAAATAAAAAAGGCACGGCCACGCTGTCGCAAAACCGGCAATTCCAGTGGTTTTCCAAGCCGACTTATATTTACCCGGTTATTCCAGCCAGCGCTGCCACCTTGCTTCATCAAAACGGCTATGAGGTTTTTTGGGATGATGGAATTGCCGAAGAATTAAGTTATCCAGAGTGGCTTGAAAGAATTATAAAAGAAAAACCAGATGTGATTGTGATTGAAACCAAAACGCCGGTGATAAAACAGCATTGGGAAATTATTAAAGAGTTAAAAAACAAAAGTTTGGAAACTGTCTCCCCACGAGAGATCTCCCGTAGGGAGAGAAATTGCCACCCTTCGGGTGGTCACCCGCAGGGTGAGAATCCAATAATTGTTTTAATGGGCGACCATGTGACTACACTTTCCGAAGAATCTTTTGACAACTCGCCAGTAGATTATGTTTTGACCGGCGGCGATTATGATTTTATGCTTTTGAATTTGGCCAATCACTTGAGTAAGGGCGAGGAATTAGAAGCCGGATGGTATTTTTGCACAGAAAACACAGAAAACACTAAAACACAGAAAACACTAAAACACGAAAACACAGAAGCACTTAGTAAAAAATTACAGATTACAGATTACAGATTACAAATTACGAATACTGGAAAATTCCAACTTAATCACGACTTAAATTCATTACCGCTGATTGACTGTGAACTGACGCGCTGGCAATTATACGGTTTTAAAAACGGCAATTTCAAATACACGCCAGGGAGCTATATTATGTCCAGCCGCGACTGCTGGTATGGCCAATGCACTTTCTGCTCATGGGCCAATACTTTATTTCCCGGTAATTGCTATCGCACGAGAAAAGTAGAAAATGTTTTAGATGAAATCGGCGAGCTAATTAAATTAGGTGTGAAAGAAATCATGGATGATTCTGGTACTTTCCCAATCAAGGACTGGCTGACTGAATTTTGTAGCGGCATGATTGAACGCGGCTATGATAAAAAAGTAAGAATCAGCTGCAATATGAGAATTAATGCCATTAAGGACTTAAAAATTTATCAGCTGATGAAGCAAGCCGGCTTTAGAATGATTTTATTCGGGCTGGAATCTGCTAATCAAAAAACATTAGCTAAAATAAATAAAGGATTGTCAGTAGAGGAAATTGAGCCGTGTTTAAAAATTTGCCAGCAAGCAGGATTAGAGCCGCACATCACGGTGATGGTTGGTTATCCTTGGGAAACAAAAGGGGAGACAGAGAATACTTTAAATTTTGCCAAAAAATTATTTCACGACGGAATTGTTGATTCTCTGCAAGCCACGATTATGATTCCATATCCTGGCACTGAATTGTATAGATATTGCCAAGAAAATAATTTATTTGTTGATGATTTGGTAGAGACGCATTGCAATGCGTCTCTACGGATTAATTACGACCGTTTTGATCAGCGCGAGCAAATAATGCAATCATCGCTCTCTGACGCGGAAATAAAAAAAATGACCGCAAGCATTTATTGGTCATCGGTTAATTTTAAATATTTGGTTAATAAAATTTTAGCTATTAGATCTTGGCGAGACATTAAGTGGATGTGGACTGCAACTTGGGAAGTATTAGGAAAAGTTAAATCCAGTTTTTGATGTGAAATTTTATCTCAAAGCCGGAGTAAAAGTTCTTGGGCATTTGGGGGATTTTAAGAAAAGATAAATCAATTTTTTAAACTAAATTCTATCAGCGCTTTTTTGACCTCTTTGTCACTCACCTCAAAACCCGGCAGATAAATCACTTCTTCGCGATAATCTACGTCATCAAAATATGAGAGCTGGGTTCTAAACATTCTTTCGTTAAATTCTTTGCCAAAAATCTGTTTGGCTTTTTTTGTGATTTTATCAATTGAATAATGTTCTTTTATTATAAAATACAGATCAACATAATCCTTCCACTTGGCGCGCATACCAAGCGCGTATGCTTTCATCGCGGAGAGTGTCAGCAAGTCAGGTATTTTAATAATGTCATCCAACTTCTGGCCATAATCAATTTTAAAATCATACTTAAAAAAAGTCACTTTCACATTATTGACTATTAAATTAAATTGATCTGTTGTGGTATAAAGTAGTTTATCAACCCTTGCCTGCTTGCTTATCTTTCTTTTAATCACATTATTATCAAAACTTTTATCCGTAAAAAGATCAAAATCAATGGAATGGCGGTGGCCAATATGCAACGCGATGGCTGTGCCGCCAACCATGCCAAAATTTTTGCTAAAAGACTTAACCACTGGCAATAATTCCGATTGTTCTTTGGTTAATATTTCTTTATGCATATTTGTTGAAATAAAGCTGAAAATAATTTTTTGTTTTTGGCAAATAATTACATCTTTTCTGTTGCGATTTCTCCCTAAAAATCCGGGCTGCTTTTTTAAGACCCAAAATTTTGATCACTTTTTTAAAATCATCCCAGTCACCGTAATTTAAAACCGCTTCCAGAATAGTCGCGTCTGAAAGCTTATCATAACTTCTCGTTGACCAGACCAAATATGGTCTTTTTTTAATGAATGTTTGCAGGGTCATAATTGTATTTTAGCATTATTTTATTGTTATGTAAAATCAAAAATGACCCTGAAGTTTTGCGGGTCATTTTTAACATCCATGTTTTTCTTAAACAAAATCAAACAAATTCGTTCCCTCGCTGACATTAAATTCTATCTCAAAGCCGGGCTGAAAGTCCTCGGGCATTTAGGGGATTTTGGTAGATTATGAAAGTACGAGATCACGAGAGAATTAAATCACTATAAACCGGAAGCATTAAAATAAATTTTTCCAAACCAAAAACCCCACTGATTAGGCGGGATTTTGATAAAACTATTTTTTATTTATTCCTATAAATGGTGGCTTCAAAAGGATCCATCGAGGCTATTACTTTATCAACAATATTCGGGTCTACTCCTTCTTTTTTAATCTCTTCTCTCACTTTCTCATAAACAGTACCGTCATCACCCTTTCCTGGCCCAAAATTTCCTGAATTTGTAAGTTCATTTTTAATTCTGTCAAATTTTTCCCTTACTATTTTTTTAACCCTTTCTTCATCTGGCGTTAATTCTCCTTTACCCATCTCATTCGGATTTGGAGATAATACTTCACCCATATTTTTGTAAGTTAGTTAATAATAGCTTATTAAATAAGCTTAATTTTATTTTATCACCAGACCAATATTTTGTCAACCTTTCCAGCCCACTATTTAAAAAATCAGAATCC
Organism: Candidatus Kuenenbacteria bacterium GW2011_GWA2_42_15; assembly: GCA_000998185.1. Taxonomy (GTDB): domain Bacteria; phylum Patescibacteriota; class Patescibacteriia; order UBA2196; family GWA2-42-15; genus GWA2-42-15. The sequence continues at coordinate 3,368 of LCCW01000015.1, forward strand.
AGTATAACGTATATGTTATATTAAGTCAAATCCTGCTTTTTTTATTTAAGTGTTTTAGTGTTTAAGTGCTTTAGTGCTTTAGTGCTTTAGCTGGTAATAAATCGCGCCTAAATTTTGATACGATTGCCAAAGATGCGGGCCGTATTTTATCGCTTGCGCATACCAATAAATCGCTTGCTCCACATTACCAATTTCTAAATAAGTGTTGGCTAAATTATGCATGGCGTCAGCATAATTCGGCTGAATCACAATGGCAGTTTTGTATTCAGCAATTGATTTGTCATATTGTTGCCAGCGGCCGTACATATCACCCAAATTATTATGAATCACATGGCCGGATGGCGCCACTTTAACCGTGGCTAACCATAAAGTATCTTGATTTTTCCAGTCGCGATTGCGGGTTATGGTTCTGGCGCCAAGTGCTAAAATAATTAAAATGCCAATTAGCCAATACATTTTTTTGGTTTCATAGAATTTTTCATTCAAGCCGTGCCATAATAAAACAAAGCTGACCATAATGCCCAGACCGGCCAAATAAGCATACCGTTCAGCCACAACCCAGGCCAAACCAAAAGCCAGCAGAGTGGGCAAAACCGTAATAATAAAAAACGAAAGCCAGAAAAATATCTGCCGTTCCAATTGGCTGGCTTTTTTTATTAAAATTTTTATGAAAGTAAAAATTATGATAGCCAACAATAAAACCGTTATGCCAAACCGCAGCCAATATTCTGTGGATGAAAAAAACATTTCTGTCTGGTAAAGCGACAATTTATCCGGCCAGAAAATTAATTGCAGATAATAGCTGATGGAAACCGGGATCTGAAAAAGCGGGTGAGCGCCAGATTGGTTTTGATAAAAATCCTGCTGCAAGCTGGCCGCTCTTAGTTCTAATTTGAAAAAATTAATCAGGAACCAACCAGCGCTGATTAAAAAATACGGCACTAATTTTAGCCAGCTTTTTTTAAGCGCGCCAAAAGCAATAACGCCAGCCAAACAATTTTTTTTCTCCGCAATTCTGTTAATTTCGCCGACACATAAAACAAAAGCGCCAGCAAAACAAAAAAAGTGTATTTAGCGTAAATTCCGCCGGAAAGCCAGGTGACGCTTTCCACTAAAAGCGGGTGAACCGCAAAAATTAAAGCAGTCAGCAAAGCAATTGTTTTTTTTTGGGTTAAAAGAAAAAGCAAAATAAAAATCAACCAAGCATTAGCCAGATGAAATAAAATATTCTCGGCTCTAAAAGGCAAAGGATTTTTGCCGAACAAATGATCGGTCGCGGCCCAGGACCAAGTTTGCGGCAAATTCAAGCTCCAGCTAAATTCGCCGATTTTTTCATTTTTCAAAATACCCATCACATCATCAGACACAAAGCCATTGGATAGGGAATTGGCATAAACCAAAACAACCGCAACCGTGAGCAGTAAAAAAATCAACCAGTTTTGTTTAATAATTTGTCTAAGCATAAAATTGCTTTTATGGGTTAATTATAGTAGATTTAAAGTAGTTACTCAAGCGCTAAAGCGCATAAAACACTAAAGCACATAAAACACTAAAGCACATATAATATTCAAAGTGTTTAAGTGCTTAAGTGTTTTAGTGTTTAAGTTAATATGCTTTCCCTTATCATTCCGACTAAAAACGAACAGCAAAATATTAGCCACTGCTTGGAATCCATAAAGCAGCAAAATTTTAGCGCGCAAGAAATTGAAACTGTTGTAATTGATAATAATTCCACTGACCAGACTAAAAAAATTGCGTGGCAATATACTAATAAAGTTTTTAACTGCGGGCCGGAACGTTCAGTCCAAAGAAATTTTGGCGCGCATAAGGCCCAAGGAGAAATTTTGGGGTTTATTGACGCTGATATGATTTTGTCGCCGGGCGTGATTCAAGAAGTGGCTGAAAAATTTGCGCAGGACAAAGATTTAGCTGGGTTGTATATCAATGAAAAAATAACAAATATTCCTACTGGCTTCCCGCCTGACGGACGGGCAGGTAGCCAAGGTTTACCTCCCCTAAAGGGGGTAAGAAATTTTTTCTGCAAAGTGCGTAATTTTGAACGCCAGTTTTATAATCTGACTCTGATTGACGCCGTGCGTTTTATGCGCAAAAAAGATTTTTTGACAGTTGGCGGTTTTGATGAAAAATTGTTTGCTTGCGAGGATTGGGACTTACATAAAAGATTGATTGGCAAGAGAAAAACGGATATTTTAAAAGCAATTATTTACCATAATGAAAAAGAAAAAACTTTAAGGGAATTAATTCAAAAGAAAAGCTATTACACCGGCAGTTTTAAAAATTATATTAACAAATGGGGACGCAATGATGCGGATGTAAAAAAACAATTTGGTTTTTGGTATCGTTATTTTGGCGTGTTTATAGAAAATGGCAAGTGGCGGCGATTGTTGCAGCATCCGATTTTGGCCGCGGCCATGTTTGTTTCCAAAATTTTAGTTGGAATTGTGTATGCCACTAAAACACTTAAGCACTTAAGCACTTAATCACAAAAATGTTTCCTGTGCTTTATGTGCTTTAGTGCTTTACGTGCTTAAGTAACCTATGAAACTCTCCATTCTTATTCCTACTTACAACGGCAGTCAAACTATCACCCGGGCTTTGCAAAGCATTTTAAGCCAAAATTTTTCTGACTACGAAATTATAATCTGCGACGACGGTTCTACTGACAACACAGTTGAAATAATAAAATCATTTCAAGACCAAAGGATTAAATTTTTTGAGTTCACACAAAATGTGGGCTACGCTAAAAATTTGCAAAGATGTTTTGAAAAAGCTTTTGGCGACATTATTTTTCTTTTTAGCCAAGATGATATTTTAGCTCAAGGCGCTTTGCAAAAAACTTATAATGCTTTTTTGTTGGCTGATGATATTGGCGCGGTGACTCGGCCGTATTTTTGGTTTGATCAAGACATTAAAAAACCAGTGCGCGCTGTTTTGCCTTTGGATAAAAATCAAAATACAATTGTTTCTATTTTTGATTCAGCAAAAATTTTTAATCAGGTCATGTGGTCATCAGGCCAGCTTTCCGGTCTGGCATTAAAACGAGAATTTCTAAAAATTCCGGTTGGCGACGAGTCCCGCACCACAGGGGTGCGGGATGAATGTTTTACCGCGCACATTTATCCGTTTTTAGATATTTTTAAAAATCATCAATGTGTTTTTTTAAATGACTATACCGTGGCCGTGTCCATTCCAACCAGCCAAAGCCGGACGCATGCGGAAATTTATGATATTTCGCCGACCGAGTCCTGGATGAAAATGTACCGCGCTCTTTTGGCAGAAGAGAAATTCAAAAAACCCCGCGCCTGGGGCATAAATCAGATGGCGAAAAATTATGTCGGGCTGGTGCAGATTAGAAATTATGGCAAATACCGGTATACTTTGCGAGAAATATGGCTGATGATTAAATACAGGTGGCAGAATCTGTTTAGTCCGCAGTTTTGGTTTTTTAGTTTGCTTTGTGTTTTGACGCCAAGATTTATACTTAGGAAGTTAACCGATTGGTATAAGACAAAAATTAACAGTCGTTTTTTACCAGAGATTAAATTTGATTATAAAAAAAAATAATAAAAAAATAGCCCTGTTTATGCTGCCGCCCCTCACTTTGGGCTCGGGTGCGGAAAAATATTTTATTAAATTAGCCGCTAATTTCCGCGAAATTGGCATTTTTACTGATGTGGTGACCATGGATGAAAGATTTTACAAAAGATTTGCTAGGGCTCTGCACATATTTTTTAGTTTTAATTTTTTTGGCAGAATTGATATATCAGGCAAAGAAACCGAAGAAGTTATTAGAAAAGATTTGGGAAAAGCTGCTTGGATAAAGGCCTCGCGCAAGGAATTAAAGCTTATCTTAAATAAATATGAGGTGATATACAGTAAAAATGAAATTGTTGATCTGGTTTTATTAAAACTTATTGGCTACAAAAATTTGCCGCCAGTGATTGTGGGAGTGCATACCCCAATATATTATCCAAAAGCAGCATCATTATATGCTAAACTTCATAATTTTCTATATCAAAGCATGGTGTATAAATGGCTTTTGTCAGGCGTTGCTTGTCTGCATGTGTCAAATGAATTGACAAAAAAGCTGGCAGAGGAAAAATTTAAACTGCCTGTCCACTTGATATATTATCCGTTTGATATGGATGAATTTAAAACAGGCGGGGAGGAGAGCGCAATTGAATTTGACAAAAATAAAATTAATATTTGTTTTCTTGGCAGATTATCAGAGCAGAAGGGCCTTGATGAATTAAGGAATTTTATTAAAAAAATTTCAGGCAACGACACAGTCAGCCAAAGAATCAGTTTAAATATATTGGCGCGAGGCGATAAAAAGACTGAAAAAGAGTTTGAAGAATATGATCAGAAATACGAATGGCTTAGATATTTTCATCATGTGGAGAACAGATTTATGGCAAGTATTTTAAAAAAACAGGATTTATTAATTTCACCTGCCAGATGGGAAACAATGCCCTATAATATTTTGGAGGCCCAAGCCGCTGGCTTGCCGGTGATCGCTTTTAATATTCCGGGACCAAATGATATTATAGTTGATGATGAAACTGGCTGGCTGGTTAAAAACGATGGCGAGTTTTACAATAAAATTGTTGAGTTCACGCAGCAAGGTAACGGCTTGAATAAAGAAAAAATTATTCAGCATATCCGAGAAAAATTTAATCAAGATAAAATATATGATAAAATTGTTAAATTGTTAACTTTAATCAGATTATGAAAAAATTAAATTTCGGCTGCGGCCAAGATATCAAACCAGATTATATTAATATCGATATTTCTCAATTTAAAGGCGTTGATAAAACTTTTGATTTTAATATTTTTCCCTATTCATTTAACAATAATGAATTCGGTGAAATATATTCCAGCAATGTTTTAGAACATTTAGATGATATACCGCGAGTGATGAAAGAGCTACACCGCATCACTCAAGCCGACGGCATAATTAGAATGATTGTTCCTTATTATAATTGCTATGGAGCTTTTAATGATCTGACACACAAACATTATTTTTCCCATTTATCTTTTGAACCATTTTATAAAAAAACCAGCGCTAATTATTCTATTCAGGAAAAATTTGAATTAGTCAGTTTGAAGCTGATACCTACCCGGCTGGGTAAAATATTTTTATTTGATTTTATTCGTCTGCCCCTAAGTTTTATTTTTGGCCAAATCATCCAAGCCATTGATCTGACGCTGATTGTTAAAAAATAACATGCCAGAAAAAATAATAAAATTTTTACGCCGTTATCTTTCGCCTTATTTTTTGCCGCGCCATTATCTGGTTAGAGATATAAAAAAAATTACACGGAAATATAATTTTTGCGGCAGAATTTTAGATGTCGGCTGCGGCAGCAAGCCCTATCAATTTCTATTCAAACAAGCCGACTACCAAGGCATTGATTTTAAAAATTATTCCGTTAATAAAGATTTTATTGAGGGCACGCCGGATTATTTCTTCACTGATGATTACTTAAAAAACTTAAACCTGCCTTTTGAACCAGAAAGTTTTGAAGCGATAGTTTCCTTTCAGGTTTTAGAACACCACAGAAATCCGGCCGAAATGGTAGCCGAACTTTATCGTATCACTAAAAAAGGCGGCTACTTGCTGATCAGTTGCCCGTTTCTTTGGCCGCTGCACGAGGAGCCAAGTGATTATTTTAGATTTTCTGAACATGGCTTAAAAGAATTATTTAAAAATTACAGCGTAAAGATTTTAGAAATTAAAAAACAGGGCGCAATTTTTTCCACCGCCTCCATTTTATTTAATGAATATCTAAACAACTTTGCGGCTGGCAATAAATTTAATTATTTTATTAGTCTTTTCATTTATCCGTTTTTTTTATTTTTTCAATATTTAAGTTTTATGCTGGATAAAATTTTTAAGTCAGACAAAATATTTTTTAATTATTTAATAGTAGTTCAAAAGTTATCAGAGTAATAACTGGATGAAAAAAATTTTAATCAACTTGCCCATTCTTGGCCCAGCTGGCATCAACCTTGTCTGGCTGTTTAAATTCAAAAAATTCCAGTCATTGGGTTGCCAGCTTTTTGTCTTTGGCGGGTCTTTTATATATTCTTTAAATTTAGAGAATGAAAATTTATACTTTTTTAACCAAAGATTTACTCATTTAAAAGCCAGCCCCACTAACAAAATAAAATTTATTCTCTATTCGTTGGTGAAAAATTTTTGGGCCTTATTTTTTATTAAAAAAATTATTAAGAACAATTATGATATCGTCTATTCACCGGCAGCCAGTTTGGATTTGATACTTTTGCCTTTTATAATTAAAAAGTTGAATAAACAAAGTAAGTGGCTGGCGATTTTTGATAACATCGTCCCATTAAAAGATCCGGGTAATAAAATTATACGGATTTTGGCTTGGTTATTCTTTCAAATTAGTTTAATATTTTTAAAAAAAGCCGATAAAATTTTTGTTACCACACCTGAATCAATTCAATATCTATCTAAAAAAACCTTTGGTAGAGATAAAATTATTCTGGCCGGCTATGCAGTTGAAGGTCAACTAATTAAAACGGCTAAAGCTAATTCTGTCCACGCTTTTGACGCTCTTTTCGTTGGCCGTATTAATGAAACCAAAGGCATTTATGACATGTTAAAAGTATTAACGCTCGTCAAGCAAAAATATCCGAATTTCCGATTGGCTATTATGGGCCAAGGTGATGAAACCACAGAAGAGCAATTTAAAAATAAAATTAAAGAAATGGGTTTAGAAAATAATATTCAATTTTTGGGCTATATTACCGGTCAAAAAAAATTTAACATTATCAAAAGCGCTAAAGTTTTCTGGTTTTTAAGCGTCAGCCAAAGCGAAAGTTTTGGCGTGGCGCTGCTGGAGGCGGTTTGTTCGGGCCGGCTGGCCATAGCTTATGATTTGGAGCAGTTTAAAAGAATTTATCAAAATGATGAAGTTTTTATTTTTCCTAAAGGCGACTATCAATCAGTAGCTAAAAAAACCATTGAAATTTTTGATCAACAGAAATTTGGTAACGAACGCGGTCAATTACTGTTGGAAAAATACGGCAATTGGGACAAGATCGCGGAAATAGAATATAATACAATAATAAAAATGTAGCAGCAATAAATTATGCGAAACATCTACCAAACAATGTATTCTGAAAAAAATAAAGTGGATTTGGCAAAAAATCCGCGCGTTCAGATCATGCTTGGAATAATCAATAATTTAAATTTGGAAAACAAAAATATTTTGGATATTGGCTGTTATGACGGCACATTCCTCTCGTTTATTAAAAATCAAAATAATAATTTTTATGGACTGGATGCCAGCGATTATGGCGTGGCTGAATGCCTGAAGAGAAACATCAAAGTGCAAAAATTTTTTTGGGACGATAAAACGCCATTGCCTTGCGAAGATAATTTTTTTGATTTAATTGTTGCCGGTGAAATTATTGAACATATTTTTGACACCGACTATTTTTTACTGGAAATTGCAAGGATTTTAAAAGCCAAAGGTAAGCTTGTAATTTCCACACCCAATATTGCTTCTTTGGGCAGGCGGCTGTTATTGCTTTGGGGGCGGAATCCTTTAACTGAAACTTCAATTACTCCGCCCAATGCCGGCCACATTAGATATTTTACTTTAAAAACCATGGCTGTATTATTGCAAAAATATAATTTTAAAATCATTCAAAAATTTCCTGACATAATTAATTTTTCCAATCGCCAAAATTTGAATTCAAAAACATTAGCTAAAATATTTCCCGGTCTTTGCCAAAGTATTATCTATCTAGCAGAAGCACAAAAGCACAGAAAACACAGAAAACATAAAAACAGATACAATCTTTAGAAAATTAAGAGTTTTAGCGTTTTAGCCATCTATGTTCAATCTATTTTATCATTCCCCGCTCCTAAATAAATTTTTTCCAACCCTGGTTCATTGCCTTAAAAAAGAACTAGCTGATTGCGAAACGGTGCTGGATTTGGGCTGCGGCGCTGACTCACCGCTTAAACATTGTAAAAATATTAAATATTCGCTCGGCGTAGAGGCGTTTGGGTCGTATTTAGAAAAAACAAAACAACAAAAAATTCATAATGAATATTGGCATAAAAAAATTGAGGAAATTGATTTGCCAGCAAAAAGTTTTGATGCCGTAATTTTAATTGAGGTTTTAGAGCACTTGTCGAAAGAGCAGGGTTATGAAATTTTAAAGAAAGCGGAAAAATGGGCTAAGAAAAAAATAATTTTTACCACACCAAATGGTTTCATAGCGCAAAACGAAATAGCTGGTAATAAATTAGAAAAACACATTTCCGACTGGAACTATGCGGAAATAAAAAAGCTGGGGTTTAAAGTAAACGGCTTGGCTGGTTTAAAATATTTACGCCAAGAACGGCCCGGTAGACCCGACGACAATCTTTTAAGTTCTATCCGCTTTAAACCAAAATTATTTTGGTTTATGCTGGCGGCCTTAAGCCAGGCTATGACTTATCGTTGGCCCAAATTAGCTTTTGAGTTTTTTGCGTTAAGAACACAGAATACCAAAACACCTAAACACGCAAATAAATTAAGTGATTAAAAATTCTAACATTTATGACTTCTGTTGTTATCCCTGTCTATAACGGTGAAAATACAATGCGAAAAACCTTGCAGAGCTTGTTATCACAGCAAGATTTTTTTAATGAGTTGATAATTGTTGATGATCATTCCAAAGACAATGTGGTCGGTTTAATTGAAAATTTTTTATCCCCAAAAAAGATTAGTTACAAAATTATCCGTCATCAAAAAAATCAAGGATTGGCTGCCAGTTATAATGCCGGCATTAAGGCGGCTCATGGCGAATTGGTTGTTTTAATGCATCAGGATGTGATTCTTTATTCAGATTCTTTAAAATTACTTTTACAACCTTTAGCTGATCCGCAGGTTGCTTGCGCTTATCACTATACATACCAGCCATTTGAAATTTGGCAAAAATACAATTTTTGGCAAAAATATTTTTTCTGCCGCTGGGTGGACAAAAAAATTTATGGCATGAACGGCAAATTTGATTGTTTCCGTCGCCAGGCATTGATTGACAATGGACCGTTTGATGAAACAACATTTCATTCGGCCGGTGAAGACAGTGATATGCTGATCAGATTAAAAAACAAAGGTAAAGTTATCAAAAGTCAGGCCGGCATTTTGCATCTGCATGATGGAAAGCCAAACTTTAATCTCCTTGATATTGTTAAAAAACAAGCCCAGCTTTCTGAAGCTCAAGGCGCACTTTTTAGAAAACATGGTTTGTTCTCAGGACCAGTCGGCTTGGTCAAATCTTTTTTCCGTGAAATTCTGCTAGTGGCGCTTTTAATCCCATATCTGAATTGGTTGGCATTAATTTTAGTTGTTGTTTACATTTTTTTAATCTCACGCCAAATGTATTTTCATGAATACAAAAATCCGCGCATTTTAATTTTACCATTTCTAAATGTCTTTCTGCTTTTGGTAAGTTTATTTTTTTCTGCCAGAGGATTTATCCAAGGCAGACAGATATTTCACTAAAACATTTAAATTATAATTATGCTTACCATTGTCGTTCCAACTTATAATCGCCAGAAAGATGTCTTGGCGCTGGTGGCCTCAATTAAAAAATCCGATTATCAGGATTTTCGTATTGTAATAGTTAATGATGCTTCAACCGACAAGACAAAAGAAACGCTGGGGAAAGCACATCCGGAGGTGGTGGTTTTAAGCAACCAGAAAAATTCAGGCGCTGCCGCCAGCCGTAATTTGGGCATTAAAAATTTTATCAACCAAACCGATTATTTTTTGTTTTTAGACAGCGATGAAATTATTGAGTCAAACGCAATTTCGTTATTGATGAGTGAAATTAATAAAAATGAAGAAATTGCTGCGGCCACGCCCAGTGTTTATTATTTTGATCAGCCGGGCAGGAAGCAATACGGCGAAATAGCTGTCGGTATTTATACTGGCTGGAATTATTCCAAACCAGACAAGAAGACCAATGAGCCGTGGCTGGTCAAGTCGTGCGGCGGAAATTTTTTAATTAAAAAAGAAGCCATAGAAAAGATCGGTTTATTTGATGAAATCTTTCGTGTTTTTTATGAAGACGCCGATTTTGCCCGGCGCATTATCAAAGCCGGTTACGAAATTGTTTATGTGCCAGCGGCAAAAGTATGGCACAAAACTCCGATTTTGGATAAAAAAATAGCCACCAAGAAGTGGCTGGCGCACGCTTATCTGACTGCCAGAAATAAGATAATTTTCGTGCGCAAACACTCGCCCTGTTTTTTGGTTTTTGTTTTGATTTACCCTGTCTATCTTTTGTTTTATATTTTCAAAGCCGCCCAATTCCGCGACTTAAAAGCCTTTAAAGAATTTTGCCGCGGTATGTGCCATGGATTTAAATGGGCGGTGAAATATAAAAAACCGTTTGGATAATTAAGTTTATTTGAACGGTTGGCAGTCGTTGTTATTTTAGCTCAAAAGTAGCGGTCACCGTGGCTGTGATTTCTTTTTCTTTAGTGGAAAGATCATAAGCGCCATAGTCGGCAATGTCCAACGAATTGGGCGGCAAGATTTGGATCACGCCGGTTTTGGCGCTGACCAAAGCGCCGACCTTGGCGCTAGTGCCCCGAGCCATTGCCTCGGCTCGGTTTTTGGCATCCTTGGTCGCTTCGGCGAAAAGTGTTGGCCGCAGCTCGTTCAATTTGGTATAAAAATATTCCGTGCGCTGATAATCGGGAATAATGCCAAGATCAATGATGTTTTTATACTGCGCGGACAGTGCCTCTACCTTAGCCAAATCATTGTTTTGAACATAAAATTCTTTTACCACATTGTAGCCGACAATATCTTGAGTGTAGCCGTAGCCTGGCAATTGCTCATAAATCGGGTTGGTTTGCACCGGCAGAAAGATAATATCTTTTTCCAAAAGACCGGTTTTGGTTATAAAATTTTTCAGTTTATCAGTATTAAATTCAACCTGCTCCAAAACAGTTTTTAAATTGCCAGTGTTGGCTCTTAAGGTAAAACTAGAGCTCCATTTGGCCAAATCAGCTTCTACCAGTTTTTTAACCGAGCCGGTCACGGTTAGCCCGGACACGGAGCGGCTTTCCGCGATTTCATAGCCGTGAATCCACAGGCCAACTATTATCGCCAGCCCGACAATTATCGCGGTCACTAAAATCAAAACGCGGTTTTTGTCCATAAGGTTATTTTAGTTGTTATGCCGTTATTTTAGCATAAAAACAAACCATCAATCAAGATAAAAGTCCTCCAAGCTATCTTTGACTTTTGGGTTGAAAAATGCGAAAATTAAAGAAAGTAAGAAGTTAATATGAAGATCAAAGATTTGCCGAGAATTGAAAGGCCGCGAGAAAAACTGGAAAAATACGGACCGGAAAAACTTTCCAATTCCGAACTTTTGGCAATTCTTTTAAGAACCGGCAGCAAAGGTGTTAATGTGGTGGAATTATCAAATAAAATTTTAAAAAAATTCAGCGGCGATGGCTTGGCTAAAGCGAATTTTAAAGAACTAAAAAATACTTTTGGTTTGGGCAGCGCCAAAGCGTGCGAAATTATGGCCTGTTTTGAATTAGGCCGAAGATTATTAAAAGATAAAAAAGCGGTTTTAATTTTATCGCCAAAGCAAGTTTTTGAAGAATCAAGGGATTTAAGAAATAATAAAAAAGAACATTTTGTGGTTTTTTATCTGGATACGCGCAATCAGGAAATTAAAAGAGAAACCATCTCTATGGGCACGCTTAACGCTAACTTAGTCCATCCGCGCGAAGTGTTTGAACCAGCTATAAAAAACAACGCGGCGCAAATCATTGTGGCGCATAATCACCCCTCGGGCGACGCGGAGCCATCGGCAGATGATTTGGCGATTACTAAAAAATTGGCGGAAGCGGGGAAAATTTTGGGCATTGAGGTTTTAGACCATGTCATCGTTGCCACAGATAAATTTTTGAGCTTGAAAGAGAAAGGGATATTTTGAAAATTTATGAAAATATAAAAGATAAAATTATAATAACAAAATTTAATATGCCAAAAACAATTTACCAAACCCCAAAAGAGGAAATAAAAAGCGAATTAAACGCAGTTCTTAAGATTGGCGAAGAAAAAGGATATTTTATTCGCGATAACA
>LCCW01000016.1 GCA_000998185.1 Candidatus Kuenenbacteria bacterium GW2011_GWA2_42_15
CCACCATCATTGCCAAAATCACGGCCGCGATAACGGCTACGACCAGGCCGGTGATTTGGTGCTTGCGCAATTTTTCTTTATTAAATACAAAGCCCAAACCGACGGCGAGAATTATATAGCTTTCTGAAATGCCGGTGGCAATGGCAATGGGGATTTGAGTCATGCTGAACGCGAAGGCAATCCAGGCCAAATTGTCAAACAGGCAGGTATTTAAAATCAATTTCGTGTTTTCTTTTAGATAGCTGAAGGTGTTAGCCGCCTGCCCGTGTTTTATTAAGTAAATAAAAGATACGACCGCGACGAAGACATTCAAGAACCAGTTGGTCATCAAAGGGTCGGTTTGTCTTGAGCTGAAACCCACCAAAAAATTCACCGCGCCCATGGTCAGGGTGGCCACGGCCGCCAGCCCGGCGCCTTTTTCCCAGATAACTTTTTTCAAATTGGTCAAGTCTTTGACACTCACCAAAAATATGCCGATGATCAAAACCGCGATTAAAAAAATCTGGTTTGAATTCAATTTTTCCTGCAGTAAAAATCCAGCCAGCAGCGCAGTCACCGGAATTTCCAAAGCAAAAGCTGGCTCCACCACTGACAGCTTGCCTATTTTTAATGCTTGGAATTCCAACAAGGCCGCGATAAGAATTACCACGCTCACAAGCGTCAATAGCCCTACATCCAGCCAAGATAAAAGTTGAATTTTAGCAAAAATAAAAGGCGTCAGAACTATGGCGCCCGCGCAAGTGATATAAAATAACACAATCCATTTGCTGAATTTTTCCCCGCTGCGGTTTAAAACAATATTCAATAAGCCGATCGGCCAGCGTTTTGTTCGTCTGGTGCTTTTTTGGATTAAAAAATCGCCCAGTCCCCAAGCCACCAGCGCGATGATAGCCAAGAAGATGCCCATAGTGAATTAGTGATAAAATGCGGATGGGGAGACTCGAACTCCCAAGCCTTGCGGCATATGCACCTCAAGCATACGCGTATACCAGTTCCGCCACATCCGCAAATGAATAAAAGTGATCTTGCCGAATCACTTTTATTATAACTTAAAAATTATTTTACGCCAACCTATTTGATCTTTCTGGTTTTCAGCCTTTTTTTATAATCAGGCAGGAAATACAATTTGGCGCGTCTGGTCTTAATTTCTTTTGTCACTTCAATTTTGTCTATCAATGGAGACTTTAAAGGGAAAATCTTTTCCACGCCGATATTATTGTGGGAAATTTTTCTGACCAAAATGGAGCCGCTGGCCGTCTTCGGTTTTCTGATTGACAAAATTATTCCTTCAAAGACTTGGATTCTGGTTCTCTCCTTGCCCTTGGCGTCAATATCGTTTATTCTCTCGTAGACCTTAACGGTCATTCCTGCTCGGAGTTCTTCGGTTTTGCTCGAGCTCTTGGCAGCTGAGGCGGCATTTTCCTCGGTAATTTTTATTTCTTCTAGCATATTGTTTATAATTAATCCAGTTTATCATTAAGGCTTATTTTACGACAAGCGCTGGTTTTTGTCAAGAATTTTTTGTTTGATTTTTTATCTTTAAAATGTTAGAATAACCCCAGTTTGTCATTAGCAATTTTATCTTTAATCTCGCTTAACTCATTCAACTTATTTAACTCATTTAACTCGCCCTTATGTCTGGACACTCAAAATGGGCCACCACCAAACGCGCCAAAGCCATTGTTGATGCCAAACGCAGTAATCTTTTTACCAAACTAAGCAACAACATTACCATCGCCGCTAAAGAAGGCGGCGGCGACCCAGCCACCAATTTCAAATTACGGATTGCTGTTGACAAAGCCAAATCCGCCAGTATGCCCAAGGACAACATTGAGCGCGCCATCAAGCGCGGCACGGGCGAACTTGGCGGCGCCGTTATTGAAGAAGTGATATATGGCGCGCTTTTGCCAGGTAAGGTCGTGGTCATTATCAAATGTTTGACCGACAACAAAAACAGAACCCTAAATGAGGTCAAAACTTTACTGCAAAAAAACAAGGCTCAAATCACCGACCCAAATTCCATTGTTTGGCAGTTTGACAATCGCGGCGTGATAAAAATCAATCAGTCTGATTTGGCCGGTAAAAACAAAGAGGAGCTGGAACTCATGGTTATTGACGCCGGCGCGGAAGACTTGACCGAAGATGAGGAAGAAATGACTATTTTTACTAATCCCAAGAAATTGCAAAAGGTTAAAGAAGCTCTGGAGTCGCTGGGATTGAAAATCGTTTCCGCTGATTTGGAAATGGTGGCCAAAGAAAAGGTATCTCTTGAGGGTGAGGCATTGGATAAAGTTATAAAATTTTTTGACCTTTTGGATGAGCTGTCTGATTTGAGCGACTATTATACGAATTGAAACCAAAGTCAAAACGGCTCACGCCGAACGGCTTAAAAATCTTCAAGACGAACTAAAAAAAATTATTAAATGTTATCAGCCGGACGCTTTGGCCGTAGAAGAACTTTTCTTTTTTAAAAATTTGAAAACGGCAGTCCAAGTCGCCGAAGCGCGAGGCGTTATTTTGGCTACCGCAATGGGTTGTCGCCTGCCGATTTATGAATTTACTCCCCTTGAAATAAAGCAGGCGATTACTTCTTACGGCCGGGCTGACAAAAACCAGATTCAACAAATGGTCAAGCTGATTCTCGGCATGAAAACCATTGTTCAGTCCGATGACGCCGCTGACGGCTTGGCCGTGGCCATCACTTGCGCGCACACATTAAAGCATTAAAACATATAAACATTAGAACACGCTGGCTTAACAACAGTTGGAGAATAATAATTTGTTTTAATGCCCTTGCATTTTAATGTTTTAATCATTTTATGTTCCGAAAACATCTCAAAATTGTTTCCGTTTCCGCCGAGCTTCACCCCTTTTCCCAAACCGGCGGTTTGGCCAATGTGGCTGAAAGCTTGCCAGTGGCGCTTCATAAGCTTGGTCATACCGCGATCTGTGTTACTCCGCTCTATGGCAAAATAATTGACAAGCAAAAATTCAACTTGCAGCTCTTTCAAGAGAAAGCAGAGGTTATTCTTGACAGTGAGAATAAGATAGCCGTCAATTATTGGTTGGGTGAATTGCTTGGTGGCCCCAAGGTCTATTTTGTGGAAAACGAAAAATATTTTTCCAAGCGGGACAGTCTTTACGGTTCAGAGCACGAGAACGCTCGTTTTTTATTATTCAATATTGCCGCCCTCAAGCTTCTAACCATCCTGAAATTTCGTGCTGATATTATTCAATGTCACGATTGGCACGCTGGGCTTATCCCTTACTTCTTGCGCCGTGATTTTAAATCTTCCTCTGTTTTAAAACATACCGCCACTGTTTTTACTATCCACAACATTATTTATCAGCTCGGCCGTAATTGGTGGGAAATTTCTCCGGAAAAACGCGACGACGGCAAATCAAAGTTGCCGTTCTTTAACGACCCGACCTTGGAAAATATCAATTTTGCTAAACGCGCCGTTTTAAACGCCGAGGTTGTCAATACCGTGTCTGAAACTTATGCCAAAGAAATTTTAACCAAAGAGAAAGGCCAAGGACTTCATGTGCTTTTGGAAAATCGTCAGGATCGTCTTTACGGTATCATTAACGGCATTGAGCACGGTGATTACAATCCAGCTACCGACCCCGGTCTTTATGTCAATTATTCCGTCAAGGAACTTGACAAGCGCGCCGCCAATAAAGCCTGGCTTCAAAAAAAATATAATTTGACCATTTCCGAAAAAGTGCCCTTACTTGTCATGTCCTCGCGCATTGCTTATGAAAAAGGCTTTAATTTAGTTTTGGACATTTTGGACCATCTTGGCCGTTACGATATTCAAATACTTGTTATGGGTGACGGCGATAAAAATTATATTAATGAAATCACAAAAATCGGCAAAAAATATCCTAAAAAAATTATCTGGACGCCGTTTGACGACAAACGCGAAACCGGGCTCTACGCTGGCGGAGATTTAATTCTTCTGCCGTCCAACACCGAGCCTTGCGGCATTAATATCATGAAAGCCATGCGCTACGGTTGCATCCCCATCGTCCACTCCGTTGGCGGACCGAAAGACACTATTGCTAATTTTGACTTTAATAATCGCGACGGCAACGGTTTTAGTTTTGCCAATTATAGCGCCCTCTCTCTTTATGGCGCTATTTTGCGCGCTTTGGAATATTATAAAAATAAAAAGATTTGGCGTCATTTAGTGGCTCAAGACATGCATAGTTCTTTTACCTGGGATTTACCAGCTGGCCGTTATGTCCACCTGTTTAAAAAGGCCATTAAGCTTCATCAAGAGTCCGCTCAGAACGCTAATGTTCAAAAGTAATTTTTATTTTGGTTTTGGAATTTTTGATTTAACATTTTATGTTTTGGTTAAATTTTCTTCATTTTTATCAGCCACCCACAGCTGCCGACGATCAGATTCATGAGGTTGTCAAGAGCTCGTATCAGTCTTGGGCTGATTTTTTAATCAAGCATAAAAACATCAAAGTAACAGCGAATTTTTCCGGTTGTCTGATCGAACGCCTGTTCAATATGGGCTATTTAAAATTATTAAAACAATTTTCCGGTCTGGTTAGGCGCGGTCAGCTTGAATTGGTGGAGTCAGCCGCTTTCCATCCGCTTTTGCCCCTGTTGCCGGAAAAAGAAATTATCAAACAAATTAGAATCAATCATGATATTAATCGTTCTCGTCTTGGCGCCGTTTATTCTCCGCAGGGATTTTTTCTGCCGGAGATGGCCTATTCGCCAGCCGTGGGCGAAATTATTGGTCGGTTTAATTATCACTATTTGATTTTGGACCAAATAGCTCTGACCGGAAGCATTAAAGACCCCATTGATAATGGCAATCATTATAAAATAAAAAACTCGGAATTGATGGTTGTTTTCCGTGATCGAAAACTTTCTCAAAGTTTTGTGCCCAAAGCCATTGATTTACACTCTATCAAAAACAAAAATGCAAATGAGGTAATTATCACTGCCACCGACGGGGAATTATACGGTCACCATTATTGGAATTGGTGGTTGCCTTATGCGCGCGTTATTAAAAACAGAAAAATTACCACGGCCACCTTGAGCGAATATTTTAAAAGCCCGAGGGCGATCAAGGAAATTGTCCCTTGCCCGAGCTCTTGGGAGTCAAGCGAGAAAGAATTAAAAAAGGGCGTTCCTTTCGCGCTCTGGTATAATCCCAAAAATAAAATTCACCAACTACTTTGGCAGCTTGCCAATTTCGCCTTGGAATTAAATTACGCGAATATCAATGACCAGGATCATTTTTCTGCCAGACTTCATCTGGAAAAAGGTTTGGCCAGCTGTACTTTTTGGTGGGCGTCTGGCCGTGATTTTGAGCTTTTCGGCGCGCCGGCCTGGCACCCGGAAGAAATAGAAAAAGGCGCCCTGGAGCTTCTCCGTTCGGTGCGCAGTCTAAAGTCGGTTGATGCGGTTATTAAAATCAAAGCTGAAAAAATGTTTCTCGCCGTTCACCAAGCCGTCTGGTTCAAACACTGGCGGGAAAAGCTGGCAGGCAAATAGAAAACGAAGCATGCTATTTTTTATTGTTAATTTTAAATTTTATCAACACTCTTTAAATTATTTATATGCCTACCTCAAAAAATATCCCGGTCCTGCTTGACGACCATCAGTATTTTTTCAATCTTTTCCAAAAGAAATTAAAGCAAATAGACGCCCAGGCCGTCAAACTTTTATTCCACCAATTTTTCTATATCAAGCGCCATGTTGCCAGTGATTTTTTTCACTATGTTATTGAGCATCGTCTCACCTTGGAACTAAAGCATGGCTTGAAAATTCGCCGCAAAGTTTACGCGATCAGTTTTTCTGATCACGGCCGTAAAAAAATGTATCAAGCCATGGTCTTGGCTTATGAGCATAAATTTGGTCAAGGAGAAGCGGTTGTCCCCAAACCGCTTTGGTATGAGGAAGAAACCATGACTCTTTTCTATCTGGGCGTTCCCGGCGATAGCCTTTTGGAACACCTGAAAAACGGTCATCTGGATTTGGACAATATTAAAAAAGTCGCTCACGCCTTAAAAAATTTGCATGCCATAAAGACTCCAAAAAATATTTTTGGCGGCCATGAATTTTCTTTGCGTCATCTTGACCCAACCAACATCCTGGAGCGCTCGTACAATCTGGGCGACCCGCTCAAGCCGGAAATTATTAAGCAACTGGCTGTTCTTAATTCACTTAAAGGAAAAATCATCCAAGAAAAAAATGTTTTTTCCCACGGGGATTTCCATCCCGACAATATCATTATCAATCGGTTCAATAGCTCCCAAATAGTCTTTATTGATTTTTCCGAGGTTTGCCTGGCTCCGCCATATTATGACATCGCTTCTTTTCTAGAACAACTGGAATTGATGAGCCTGGGCTATCTAGATCGTCGTCGCTATCGCCAAGTGGAAAATTTTTTTTTAGCAGCCTATTTCGGTGACAAAAAACTAACCCCGGAATTAGTCGCCAAAATCAATCTTTATAAATCTTTAATTACCCTGAAAAACTCTGTTTACGCCCTGATTTTTACCGATATCCACGAGCGCCATTACGCCGGCTATCTGGTCCAGCTGTCACAGGCGCTTTGTCAAAAAATAAAACAACAGACCATTTAATCTGTGCTATGTTTATTACCCCGTCATTTTTTCAACACAGCCGAGCCATTCGTCCAATCATAACAGCCGTTTTTTTTATTTCACTGCTGGTGATTTTTTTTATGCCTTTTGCCGATAATGATTTTGGCTGGCACTATCGTTGCGGTTCACAGATCCTGCAGGGCCGCGGCGTTTGTCACGGCGGTGAATTTTTGTATTTTTTGTCTGATTATCACTGGGCCAACCCTAATTTTTTATATGACATTTTAAGCACCATTGTTTTTAATCTTTTTGGCTTTTGGGGCCTTAGTTTTTTAGGCAGTTTACTTCTAACCTTAATTATTACCTTAATTTACCGGAGCAACTCCGCCAATATTTTCATTAAAATAGTCCTAATCTATGTGGCCATTTTTTCATCCTGGTCGGTTTTGTCCCTTGGTTTGCGCTCGCAACTGTTGTCATTACTATTCGGCGCGCTCACTTTTTATCTTCTAGAAACAAAGACCACGGTTAGTTTTAAAAAAATAATCTGGCTTATTCCTTTATTTGGCGTCTGGGCCAATACCCATGGCAGTTTTTTCCTCGGCCCCCTTATTTTTGCGATTTATCTCGCCGGTCAATGGCTGGGTTTTTTAAGAAAAAAGGTGTTGCTGAAAACAGCCGGGATAACCTCGGCGGTTTTTGGACTAGCCAGCTTAGCGACCTTGCTTAATCCATTTAATTATCATATCTACGAAGAAATTTATCGCCATTGGCAGATGCCTTTAAATACCCTGATTGCCGAATGGGTGCCGCCGTCGCTTTGGCCAGCTATAATCATCACTGTTCTCACTGGATTTTTTGTTATTTATACTGTTATAAAGGATAAAATAGATTTTTTCACCACGACCGTCTTGGTCAGCGCTACTTTTTTTGCCCTGAAAGCGCGCCGCAATCTGCCGCTTTTTTATTTCTATTATCTTTATTTAGTTTTAAAAAATATAAATTTTGCAATAGACAAAAAATACGGTCGTTATTTAGCATATTTTTTAACCGGAGCGATAGTTTTAGGCCTAATATTTTGGGCGCCGCAAAAAATTAAAAATACTATTTCTTTCAGCACTGACCTTGCATCATATTGTTCCAAGGGCTATGTTCAGTATCCTTGTCAAGCCACGGAGTTTTTTAAAAAGTTTGCCGCTACCAGCCAGAAATCTTTAAATGTTTTTAACACTTATGAATGGGGCGGATTTTTAGTTTGGCAACTGCCCGAGCATAAAATTTTTATTGATGGCCGCATGCCGGCCTGGTCTGGCGAAGCTGGCCAAAGTCCCTACACGACCTGGCTGGAGATCATCCAAGCCAGAAGCGGTTGGGATAAAAAATTGGCTTCTTACGGCACCAATTGTCTTTTTATTGGCAATGGCACTTTTTTGGATTTATTATTACAAGAGCAAGCAGAGGAATATGGCTACCAAGAGATTTATCGTGATAAACTGGCCGTTATCTGGCTAAAAAGTTGAAATTCTATTTTGGTTTATAATTAAGCGCTATAATCAAATCAAATGAGACAAGCGCAAATCAAAGTAAGCTTATGCCCAAAAATAAATTAACAATTTTATTCACCGCTTATGAATGCGCCCCATTTTTTAAATTTGGCGGTTTGGGCGATGTTGTTGGCAGTTTGCCCAAAATTCTAGAAAAATTAGGGGTTGATATTAGGGTTGTTATTCCTTATTACCAAATTATTAAGAAAAAATACCCGGCCCTTAAGAAAAAAAAATCTTTAAAATTAAACATTGCCGGCGAAAATTTATTAGTGGATGTTTTTGAAGGCCGGCTGCCTGGCTCCGCTGTGCCAATCTATTTTATTGGCAATAAATATTTTAATACTGATAAAATATTTGATGAAGACAGTCGTTTCCGCTTTGCTCTTTTTTCTTATTTCGTTGCTAAAACCCAAAGTCTGTTTGCCTGGCAGCCAAAGATTATTCATCTCAATGACTGGCACACTGGTTTTGTGTCTATCTTTATCAAAAAATTAAATTTGCCAATCAAAACCGTTTTTACTATTCATAATTTAGCCTACACCGGCGAAACCGCTCTTAATATCTTAGCGCGTTTCGGTCTGACAGAAAAAAATTTTTCTTCCGTTGAAAAAGGCGCAGTCAATATTATGCGGGAGGCTATTCTGAAAAGCGATTTAATCACGACCGTTAGTCCCACTTATGCCGAAGAAATTTTGACGCCCGAATTCGGCTGCGATCTGGCAGATATTCTCCAAAAAAGAAAAAAAGATTTGAGGGGCATTCTTAACGGCCTTGATTACAATGTTTTCAACCCGACCAAAGATAAAAATATTGAAGCTCGCTACTCTCTGAAAAGTCTGGATAAAAAAACAATAAACAAAACCGCGCTTCAAAAAATCAGCGGTTTATCATTAAATAAAAATATTCCTCTTTTTGGCATGATTAGTCGTCTAGCCGATCAAAAGGGTTTTGATCTTTTAGAACAGATTATTGACGAGTTAATGCGGCTTGATTGGCAACTAGTTATTCTTGGCACGGGGGAGTCGTATTATGAAGATTTTTTGGCGCGGCTGAATAAAAAATGCGCCGGCCGTTTTAAAGCTCATCTGAAATTTGATGCGCATTTGGCCAATAAAATTTACGCCGGCGCTGATCTTTTTTTAATGCCCTCTCGCTACGAACCGTGCGGCTTGGGGCAACTTGTCGCCATGAAATATGGCAGTTTGCCTTTAGTGCGTTCCACCGGCGGTCTTAAAGATACAATAGTTGGTTTTACCGGCAAAAACATCAAGGCCGCCAACGGTTTTTCTTTTGATAAATATCAGGCGGACGAGTTATTTAAAACCATCAGGAGATCCATAAAGGTTTTTCACCAGAAAAAAAATTGGCGAATTTTACAACGCAACGCCATGCGAGCTGATTTTTCTTGGGATCGCTCCGCCGGTGAATATCTTAGACTTTACCAAAGTTTGCGATAGTCCGGCCGCTTGCTTTTATTGGAAATAATTGGTAGATTTTAGAAAAAGCAAGCAGATTTTAAATAACTATGCTTTAAAATTTATGTTTCTTCAACTTTTAATTAATGGTTTAATCGCAGGTTCAATTTACGCCTTGGTGGCAACTGGTTTTGCTTTAATTTATTCCACCTGTAAATTTGTGCATTTTGCCCACGGTTCTGCTGTGGCCGTGGCTGCTTACAGTTTGTTTTTCTTTTTTCAAAAATTAGGCCTGAATTTTTGGTTAGCCATAATTTTAACCATAATTTTCAGCGGGTTTTTTGGCTGGCTTTTAAATAAAATTGTTTATAAAAATTTGCGGAAAAGAAAAGCCAGTAATGTAATTTTGTTGATTGGGAGCGTCGGACTTTTGATTTTGATTGAATCACTGCTGCTTTTGTTTTTCGGCGCTGATGTTAAAACCATTGGTTTTATTAAAATCGCCAAAGGTTTGGAAACATTTGGCGCGATTATCACGCCTTTGCAAATAGTTATTTTAGCCGTATCCATAATTTTGTTGATTAGTTTGTTTTTTTTAATGAAAAAAACTCGATTGGGCAAAGCCATGCGGGCCGTGGCGGACAACAAAGATGTAGCGGAAATTTCCGGCATTTCAGCTGAAAAAATTTATTCTTGGTCGTTTATAATCGGCTCGGGAATTGCCGGCATAGCTGGAATTTTGGTCGGGTTGGAACAAAATTTGGAGCCGACCATGGGCACTAATTTAATGATTAAAGGTTTTACCGGCGCCATTATCGGTGGTGCGTCTTCAGTGCCCGGAGCGGTTTTAGGTTCTTTTCTTTTGGGGTTAGTTGAAAATTTCGGTATTTGGTTTTTGCCTTCGGGCTACAAAGACGCCATTGCTTTTGTTTTGCTTTTCATCTTCCTGCTTTTCCGTCCGCAAGGAATTTTAGGCAGGAAAAGGTAACATACGAATATTGATGCGAATAAATACTAATAACATGCGAATATTTTTTGACATTTTGTGTTAAATTTGATAAGATAAAAATAGAAATAATTTTAAAAATATGTACAATTGGTCTGTTGATGAAAAACAATTTAAAAAGGCAGATCCAGAAGGTTATAAAATCTGGCGTTTGGAGCAATCTATAAATTATGGTTTGAATAATGAAAAAATTAGTGAAAAGTTGGTTAAAAAGCTTTGGGAAAAATTATTTTTAGATCCAGAAACTAAATTATTTTTGGAATTTTTATTATGGCCCAAAAAGACATTCTTACCATAGAGCAAAAAAAAGTTTTAGACCTTATTTCAAAAGAGGATTATTTGGTGCGGAAATTTTATTTTACTGGCGGCACACCGTTGTCTGCTTTTTATCTTTTCCATCGTCTTTCTGAAGACATAGATCTTTTCAGCGAACAAGAGATTCATTTGCCAAGCATAGAAAAATTTGTTGGCAAATTGAAAAACAAACTAAGATTGGTTAAAATTGATTATATAAAATATTTAGGGCTTCACAGTTTTTATTTATTTTTCTCAAAGCAAAGTTATTTAAAAATTGATTTTAATTATTACCCTTTCCCAAGAGTTGGAAAAGGGATAAAGTATAAAAACATCAGCGTTGATAGTTTATATGATATTGCCGTTAACAAAGTTCACACTATTTCAATGAAGCCCCGTGCTCGAGATTTTATTGATATTTACTTTATTATTCAAGCGGAAGGCTGGACACTTGAAAAGCTTATAATGGACGCTAAAGCAAAATTTGATTGGCATATTGATCCAATTCAATTAGGTAAACAACTTATTAAAGCGAATGAATTAAAAGATTATCCCAGAATGTTTAAAAAGATAAATCACCAAGAATGGCAGGATTTTTTTCTGAATGAAGCTAAAAAATTAAAAAAACAGATATTTAAAAAATAAAGGTAAACATATGAAAAAACAAATTTGGATTTTGGTTTTGATAGTCGCGGTGATTATCGTCGGACTTATTATTTTTCTGCCCAAATCAAAAAATTCAGCGGACAAAGAATCAATTAAGATTGGGGCTAGTTTGCCTTTAACCGGCCCAGTCAGTCTTCCAGGAACTTGGGCTTTGGAAGGAATGAAATTAGCAGTTGAAAAAATTAACTCGCAAGGTGGAGTTAATGGTAGAAAACTTGAATTGGTTGTTGAAGACGATGTGTGCAACGCTAAAACGGGAACTGATACAACTAACAAACTTGTCAATGTTGACAATGTCAAATTATTGGTTGTCTATTGTGGTGCAGTTATGAGTTCGGCGGTAAATGTAATTGATGGTAAAGCATTAACTTTTAGTATTTCAATAAGAACGGAAGATCTTGAAAATAAATACCCATTTTTGTTTAATTTAACTCCATCTCCGGAAAAAGAAATGAGTATTTTATCAAAAAATATCTATGATAGTGGAATAAAAAAAGTGGCTATTTTCCATCAGTCAGATTTTTTTGGAGAAACTTATAAAAATAAATTTAAGAAAGTTTTCAATGATCTCGGTGGTGAAATTACAGTTGAAGGAACATTGGGCAATCTTGCTAATCCGGATTTTAAAACTGATTTAATTAAAGCCAGAGAAAAAGGCACTCAGGCTATCTTTAACTCGTTTAATCCAGCTCAATTTTCAGTTATTTTAAAACAGGCAAAAGAATTAGGACTTAATGTTAAGTTTTTTTCTTCATGGAATGCAGAGAATAAATTATTAATTGATACCGCGGGTAATTTAACAGAGGGCATAATTTATACTTATTCTTTTAAAAAAGAAACCGATGACAATAATTATGCAATTTTTGAAAAGGATTATAAGGATAGATACAGCAACATACCAGAAACAAATGCCTCTAATGGTTATGATGGTGTTATGATTATAGCTAAAGTCGTTGAAAAGTGTAATGAGGATGTGCAATGTCTAATTAAAGAAACAAACAGAATTGAAAATTATCAAGGCGTATCTGGAATTATTACTTTTAAAAATGGCGTGGCAGATAAGCAAACATATTTAAAAACCATCAAAAACGGCCAGTTTGTCCCATTAGAAAACTAAAGTTTCTAACGGGATAAATGCCGTATGAAGAATAATTTTTTAGAATCTTACCTCAAAACCCCGATGAACTTCGGGGTTTTGTGTTTTGGGGGAAATAAAGTAAAATAGAATTAAAGCCACTACAAATTTTGCCAAAAATGATTTTCAGTGATAAAATATAGATGTAAGAACATTAATGATATCATTAAGTATGTTGCCTCTATCTTTAATTGAAAAAATGGCCAGGGATTTAAAAATCGCTCCCTTAAATATCATCAGGGAGCATTTGGAAATGGAAACTCTTTACTATCTGTCTCAATCAAAATTATCGGAAAATCTAATTTTTTACGGCGGTACGGCTTTGCGCTTGGCCTATAATAGTTTCAGATTTTCAGAAGACCTTGATTTTTTATTTATTAAAAAATTAAAAGACAGCAAAAAAGAACTAAGCCAGGCGCTAAAATTAGTTGCAGCCAATAATCCCGGTGTAAAAGTTGAAGAAATTTTTGATAAAAGGCAAACACTTTTCGGTTTATTGCACATTAAGCATGAATTATTAAAACACCCGATCAGAATAAAAATTGAAATTTGCAAAAAAAAGAACGGTGTAGAAACGGAAAACACGCTTTTAATTTCACCAACCTCCAATAAAGAAATAATTTTTCCAACCGCTACTTCCGAATCTATTTTTAAAGCCAAAAAAGAAGCTATCAAAAACAGAGAAACAGCGCGGGATTGGTTTGATTTCTGGTATTTAGCGAATAAATTAAAGAGCGAGGAAAAAATAAATAAAAAATTTCCCTTTGCGGAAAAAGAATTTAAAAA
>LCCW01000017.1 GCA_000998185.1 Candidatus Kuenenbacteria bacterium GW2011_GWA2_42_15
ACTTGCAGCACCTGTCTTTTTTCCAGACCGGTCTTTACTGATATTTTGTCTATTAAATTTGCCTTGTTCATAGATTATTTAATTTATCAAATTCTCAAAGACCTTTATTTTTTATTCTTAACCATTGTCTGTTTTCTTGGCTTCTTTATAATACTGCAATAATGGAACAAAGAATAGTCTCTATTTTTCTTGTTTCTCTTTTTATTCCCTTAATTTATTTATTTCTGGTTGCTTCAGTAACCATCCCGCAAGCGCGGGATGGAAACGAAGCTCCCAGTTTCTCAATTTCCATCTATTTCTATCTATTTCTCCCGCTTCCTGATTTCTAATTTCTGCTTACTGATTACTTTCTTGTTTCTTGTTAACCGTTCCTTGTTTTTTGTTTTAAACGCTAACCTCGTCGTCAATTCGTTCCAATTTTTTCGCCTTGCCGCTCTTGTCGTCCAACTTGAGCAGGACTGCGTTGATTTGCGCCACTCCCTCTTCAGGGATCTCAAATCTCGCCGGCATCTGGGTCAAAAAAAGATTTAACGGCCCTGCCTTTTCCACTCCGATTATGCTTTCCTTGGCTCCCACCATGCCCACATCGGTAATATAGGCCGTGCCCTGGGGTAAAATTTTATTGTCCGCCGTGGGCACATGGGTGTGAGTGCCCAAAACCGCGGTTGCCCGGCCATCAACATACCAGCCAAAAGCGTTTTTTTCCGAGGTCGCTTCACCGTGAAAATCTACCACCACTATATCACTTTTTGCTATTTTTAGCAATTTATAAAGCTCATCAAATTGACGGAACGGATCCTCAAGCTTTTCCCGCATAAAAATCCGACCGTTTAAATTCATCACCACCACTCGCCGGTCTTGTGTCTTCAAAGTGACAAATCCCCGGCCCGGACAGCTAGCCGGGTAGTTGGCCGGCCTGATAATTTTATTTTCAAAGTTGGTGAAAATCTCTTCAAAACCTTTTTTGTCAAAAACATGATTGCCCGTGGTTACTAAGTCAACCCCGGCTGTCAAAACCTCTCTAAGCGTATCTTCGGTCACGCCCGCTCCGTGCGCCAAATTTTCCCCATTGGCAATCACCAAATCAGGCTGGTATTGTTTTTTGTATTTAGGCAAAATTTCCTTGATTGCCTGGCGGCCGATCTTGCCCACCACATCGCCAAAAAATAAAATCTTCATAAAAATCAACTATTAATGCGCGGCTATCCAAAAAACTTGGTGAAACCTGAATAAAGAAAAAATCGCACTAATTTAAAAATTTGAGCTTGAGTATCAAAAATTATTTAAAAATTAAAAATTTTTAATTAGCGTGCGTACTCTTCCACCCTAGTTTCTCTGATGACCGTCACTTTTATCTCGCCCGGATATTTTAAATCCTGCTCTATCTTGTCAGCCACCTCACGCGCCAATTTCTTTGCTCCCCAATCATCAACCACCGCCGGTTCCACAAAAACCCGGAGTTCTCTGCCTGCCTGAATGGCATAGACCTTTTCCACGCCGGCGATGTTTTTGGCCGTGTCTTCCAAATCGTCAAGCCGTTGTATGTATTGTTCGTAAGTATCCTTTCTGGCGCCGGGTCTGGCGCCGGAAATCGCGTCTGCCGTTTTAACAATCACACCCTCCAAAGTCTCCGGATGATCCTGGTGATGTTCTAAGGCAACCTTGGCGATCTCCTCTGGCAGACCGAATTTTTTCATAATGTCATAACCAATCTCCGGATGCCCGCCCTTGACTTCATGGTCCACCGCTTTGCCAATATCGTGCAACAGTCCGCCTTTTTTAGCCACTGCTACATCAGCTCCCAAGTCTTGCGCCAGAAGTCCGGCAAGCAAAGACACTTCAATTGAGTGCTGCAAAACATTGTGCCCGTAGCTTGTTCTGTATTTAAGTCTGCCCAAAATCTGCACCAATTTTGGGTCAAGCCCGCCAACCCCGACCGCATACATCGCATCCTCACCAGCCTTTTTGATTTCAATTGATAAATCTTTTTTGGCCGACTCAATCGCCTCTTCAATTCTGCCCGGATGAATCCGGCCGTCAGCCATCAGTTTTTCCAAAGCCACTCTGGCCACTTGCCGCCTGATCGGACTGAATCCCGACACCCAAATCGTGCCCGGCGTTTCGTCCACAATAAGCTCCGTGCCAGTCAGCTGTTCAATCGTTTTGATATTTCTGCCTTCTTTACCGATAATTCTGCCCTTCATCTCATCGTTTGGCAGATTGACCGTGGTCGTGGTCGTTTCCGCCGAGTGCGTGGTGGCGCACCGCTCAATCACCGATGATAAAATGTGTTTTGCCTTTTCCTCCAACTCTTCCGTTGTTTGCCGCTCCATTTTTCTCACCCGGTTGTATAATTCCTCCTTGACTGTAGACTCAATATTATTAATCAAGACTTGCTTGGCCTCATCTTTGGTCAAAGCCGCTATTTTTTCCAGCTTTTCCAAACCCTTTTCTTTTATCTTTTGCAAATCCTCGCGGAGCGTCTCCACTCCTTTTTCTTTTTCGGCCAACTTCGCGCGCCGGTCTTCAAATTCCAAAAACTTCTGGTCAAACATGCTCTCTCTTTTTTCCAGCCGTCTTTGAATCTCAAAAAGCTCCCGTCGTCTTTTATCTTCCTCCTGTTTTGACTTTTCCAAAACCTCCAGCGACTTGTTCTTGGCTTCAATAATAATCTCCCGGTACTTGTCCTTGGCGTCCGAGATCATCTTCTCCACTTTGGCCTCGGCGGTCTTGGCATCATGTTTGGCAATGGTACGCCGAAAATAGTATCCGGCCGTCAGACCGATACCGAGGACCAACAAAAATATTAATAACTCCATATTGGCTCCCTGATGTTAAAGACAAGGGAGAAAACTTTGGCCGAAAAGCTCAAACTAAAAATGAGCCAGCTTTGAAGCAAAAAACTTAATGTCTCAAGGACATTTTTAAAAGAAGAGAATATTTTAAACTAAGATAAATATTTGGAAACATTTAGTTTAAAAAATTTTGGAAACTCCTTAAGGTCTCTGCTTTCTTTAATCCAGTCACTGTTATTATTAAGCCCGCCATTCTGCTTTTCAGGATGTTTTTATCCCTAACCCTTGCTTTAAAAATTTAATTAGTATAATAAAATCAGCTTTTTAAGCTATTTTTAGCTTATCATAAATAAACCATTTAATCAAGGGGGGCGCTTATGTGTTTTTATATTTGTGTGATTTTGCGCTTTCTTAATTTTTGTATTTTCTTGTTTTTTGTTTTAATGTTTTAATGTTCTAGCGTTTTTGTGTTTTTCGCCCTTCGGGCGATCCGCCCTCCACTCACGAGAATAATCTGATTTGGTAATTGGCGGGCTGTATTTTCATGTCTTGCCCCCTTGCCATTTTTCCAAGCTTATGTTAAGCTTTCTTTGAATTTTACCGCTTTTAATTATTAATGTATTCCTGGCTTTTTTCCAAGAGCTATTACAAAAATAGTTCCGGCTAGGCGGTAAAAAATAATTGGCTGGGAATATCGCATAGGCACATGTATGTTAGATCGAAGCAAAAAACAATCTTTGATCAAAAAGTTCAAGACGCATGACAATGACACTGGTTCGCCGCAGGTACAAATCGCTATTTTAACCGAGGAAATCCGCGAACTGACCGAACACTTGAAAACGCACAAAAAAGATTTCTCTTCCCGCCGCGGACTTTTTAGAAAAGTCAACTTGCGCCGCAAGCTCCTGATGTATCTTAACAAAACCGAACCGGAAAATTATGAAGCCCTGATCAAAAAACTCAAGCTTAAAAGAATCGCCACGCTCAAAGAAGACAAGAACGAATTACTTGAAGACGGAGCGATTAAAGTTGGAGAAGAAGAGGCGGTTGTTCCGGTAAAAAAATAGTCCGTCCTTTATTATCAACCCGCCAAGTCTTTGGATTTGGCGAAATTAAACTGACTATCCGCACATAAATTTCAATGAAGAAAACCTGATTGTTTCTGCCAGATGCGCCGCCCCGGAGCCGAAAAGCATTGAGCCGTATTGAATATAGATAAAATATTTTTCGGGCGAAGGGCAAGCGGATGGTGTGCGTAACAGGCATGTTTTATTATCAAGATACGCGAGATAGTCAATAATTGGCTGACAAACACCCAGGCTGCTTATGGCATGCTTGTCGTTTGTCAACCAACAATGGAGAAAAAATGAATCCTGTTCATAAGTTTGAGACTGCCATCGGTGGCAAGGATCTCATCGTTGAAGTGGGCAGACTGGCCGGTCAAGCCGCCGGCTCCTGCACTGTCCAATACGGCGGCACTGTTATTTTAGCCACTGTTTGTCTTAACCCGGCAATTAGAGAGGGCATTGATTACTTTCCTCTTACCGTGGACTTTGATGAAAAGCTTTACGCCGCGGGCAAAATCAAAGGCTCTCGCTTTATCAAAAGAGAGGGCCGCGCCACAGACGAGGCTATTTTGGCCGGTCGTCTAATTGACCGTTCCATTCGTCCGTTTTTCCCCGAAGAAATCAAAAACGATGTTCAAGTCATCGCCTCTGTTCTTTCTTTTGACGGCGAAAATGATCCTGATGTCATCAGCCTGACCGCCGCGGCTATTGCCATCAGCATCTCCCCTATCCCCTGGCACGGTCCCATTGCCGGCGTGCGCGTCGGCCGCGTCAATGGAGAATGGGTTTTAAACCCGAGCTATGAAGCCCGCTCCAAAAGCGAGTTAGATTTAATAGTATCCGCCAATAAAGACAGGGTGGTAATGTTGGAAGCCGGCGGCAATGAAGTACCGGAAGAAATTATGTTTGAAGCTATTAAATTTGGCCAGAAACACACCCAAACCGTTCTTCAGTTGATTGAAAAAATCATTACTGAAGTCGGACAGGCAAAAATCGACCCCATGCCTAAATTGACCGGCGAAGAAAAAACCTCCTTGGACAAAATAAATTCCAAGGTAAAAAATTACATAACAACCGACAAACTCAAGGCCATCTTCACCTATCAGCAAAAAGAGGAATTGGGAAAAAACATCACCGCAGCCAAAGAAGAGCTTGACGCTCTGCTCAAAGCAGACAATGAAATCTCCAAAGATGAAAGAAAAAAAGCCGTCGGTTCGGTTGACGATTTTATTGACAGTCATCTGCGCCTGCTTATTTTGGAAAAAGGTGAACGGCCTGATGGCAGAAAAATGGATGAGATCCGTCAACTTTCAGCCGAAGTCGGCGTGCTGCCCCGTACGCATGGCAGCGGCCTCTTTCAGCGGGGCGAGACCCAAGTCCTTTCCATAGTCACCCTTGGCTCTCCGTCAATGGAACAGACGCTTGACACTATGGAGGAATCCAGCAAAAAGCGTTATATGCATCACTATAATTTCCCGCCTTTTTCCGTGGGCGAGACCGGAGTCTTGCGCGGTCCTGGCCGGCGTGAAATCGGACATGGCGCTTTGGCTGAAAAAGCCTTGGTGCCCATGCTCCCCGCGAAAGAAGACTTTCCTTATACCATCCGCGTTGTTTCTGAAGTACTCTCTTCCAACGGTTCTTCTTCACAGGCTTCCATTTGCGGCTCTACCTTGTCGCTTATGGACGCCGGCGTGCCTATTAAAAAGCCGGTGGCCGGCATTGCCATGGGTCTGATCACCGACAATAACAACATTGACAAATATCGCATCCTGACAGACATTCAGGGTTTTGAAGACCACAGCGGCGACATGGATTTTAAAATTGCCGGCACCGCTGACGGCATCACCGCTATTCAGATGGATACCAAAATCCACGGTTTGACGGAAAACATCATCAAAGACGCTTTGTCCCAAGCCAAAAAAGCGCGTCTAGAAATCTTAGCGACCATTACCAAGGCCATTCCCGCGCCCAGAACCGAGCTTTCTCCTTTCGCTCCGCGCATCACCACATTGCATATCAATCCGGAAAAAATCCGCGATGTCATCGGGCCCGGCGGCAAGATGATTAATAAAATTATCGCCGAAACCGGCGTTAATATTGACATTGAAGATGACGGTTCAGTCTTTATTACCGCACTATCGCCGGAAGGTTCCATTAAGGCCAAGGAATGGATTGAACTTTTAACTGCCGAAGTCGAAGTTGGCAAAATCTATCAAGGTAAAGTCACCCGCATGTTTGACTTCGGCGCCATGGTTGAATATCTACCCAAACAAGAAGGTTTGATCCATGTTTCCGAAATGGCGCCTTTCCGCGTCAACACGCCAGAAGATATCGTTCATGTCGGCGATGAAGTGCCAGTCAAAGTCGTCGACATTGACGAACAGGGCCGCATTAATCTTTCTTTAAAACAAACCGACTTTGATTATTCTGGTTTCACTCCCCCTGCCGTTGGATCGTCTCGGCCTTTCCGTCCTCGAGGCGACGACCGCCGCCGCCCCAGATTCTAACCCTCCCATTAAAAAAGTAATAAAACATTTCTGACTGATTTACCAACTAAAAACCGTCCCGCGTCTGCGGGACGGTTTTTAGCGATATCAATTATCTATCATATCCGCCGCGACTTCCGCCGCTATCATATCCGCCGCGACTTCCGCCGCTGCGAAATCCGCCGCCAGCCGGTCTTTCTTCGCGAGGTCTAGCTTCACTGACTATAATCCTTCTTCCGCCCATTTCTTGACCATTCAAGGTTTCAATAGCCGCGTTTGCTTCCTCTTGCGTGGACATTTCTACAAATCCAAAACCCTTGCTTCGATTGTTGAATTTGTTAATTACCACTGATGCTGAAACAACTGTGCCAGATTGGCTGAAAAGCTCAGTCAAACTTTGATCAGTTGCTTCGTAGGGCAAATTGCCCACAAAAAGCTTGGTTGCCATAACAAATTTTCGTTTAATTTTTTTACTTCTTTACGACCTATTATCACCGCACCTATAAACGAAAGTTCGTTATTTAAGATGCAAAAATATTAAAGAAGACTAATGAAAGTAGTATAACACGCTTCTAAGAAAAATGCAAGGTTTGACAAATTCCTATTATCTGCTAATATAATCCTTAACAATCAAATAGTAAATGTCCGGCAGAAATTAGGGCTTTGGCTATCACATTACAACCTTAATTTCTCCCGAACATTGACAACCCACAAACCGTATTGGCTGGTGGGTTTTTTGTCAAAAGACAGCTCTTTAAAAAATCAACCAAGCTCTTCCGGCAATTGACATCCGGCTCGCCGTCAGCTATCAGCTGCTGGAAGAGCCGACATTGGGAAAAGGAGAACCAATGTTGTAGCACAGTGGGTTAGCCGCCACTAGGGCTAGCGCTTCCGTTATTAACTAAACGCCAACATATGTTCAAGGCGTTTACCGGAGCACTTTCTCTAGCGCTAACTTTACTAGTGCTATCATGGCTCCTTCCCGGGGTATTTACCTTGATCACTGAGGTGTTCACAAAATTACTAATTATTATTAGCAACCTACTTGATCAAGCAATAAATAATCTACCCCGCTAAATTTAAAAGGATATCACAGCAGTGGTATCCTTTTTCTTATTTAATTTTGCTCAAATTTTTCCGGCATAATTCCCGGCCGCATACCCGGTTGACCAAGCCGCTTGTAAATTGTAGCCGCCGGTCGGGCCGTCCAGATCAAGAATTTCCCCGGCAAGAAATAAATTGGCAATAATTTTTGAATGCATGGTTTGGGGATCAATTTCTTTCAAGTTCACTCCACCGGCCGTGATAATTGCCTGGTCAAATCCCCTAAGTCCAGCCACTGTCAGTTTTAAATTCTTTAAAATCAGCATCAGTTTTTTCCTTTCAATTTTTGTAATTGAATTTATTTTTTTATTACCCGCAATGCCGGACAACTTTATAATTATTGGAATCATCTTTCGCGGCAAAAGTTCAGGCAGATAATTTTTAAAATTTTTGTTCAGATTTTTTCCAAAATCCCGCTTCAGCCGCTCGTCCAGTGTCTGAAAATCCAAAGTTGGTTTTAAATCAATTTCCAATCCGACTGCTCCATTTTTCAACAATTCCCCGACTGTTTTTGAAATATCAAGAATAATCGGCCCGCTCACGCCAAAATGCGTAAATATCATTTCTCCAAATCTTTCCGCTTGCTTTTTATTATTTTGTATAATTCTAACGGAAACATTTTTTAAACTCAAGCCCTGGCAGTCTTTGACCCATGATTCTTTGGTTATAATCGGCACGAGAGCCGGTCTTGGCTCAATGATTGTGTGGCCCATTTTTTTTAGCCACCGGTAACCGTCTCCGCTTGAGCCGGTCGCTGGGTAGCTTTTACCGCCAAGGCATAAAATATATTTATCCGCCCTGATTATTTTTTTCGCTCCTGAATCTGTCTCTCTAAATATCACGCCTTCAATTTTGTCGCCTTTCAACTCAAAATCCAAAACCTCGGTCTTAAAAATCATCTTCACTTTATTTCTTGCCAGATTTTTTATCAAGACATTCACCACATCAATTGCTTTATCCGACTCTGGAAATACCCTGCCGCCGCGCTCTGTTTTGACGGCCAAATTCTGATTTTCAAAAAAATTCATTACTTCTTTCGGCCCGAACATATGCAAAGACGAAAAAAGAAATTTGCCGTTCGCGCCAAATTTTTCAATCAATTTTTTCAGTTCTGTTTCATTTTGAGTAATGTTACAGCGGCCTTGGCCAGTGATTAAAAGTTTGCGCCCGGGCTTTGGATTTTTTTCAATAATCACAACCTTTGCCCCCAGCTCCGTTGCCCGAATCCCGGCCATCATGCCGGCCGGCCCGGCGCCGATTATTGCCACCTCAAAATCTTTTGTCCGCTTATCTGTTAATTTATTTTCTTCAGCCATAAAATTATTTTATATGTCTGAAAAGTTTTTTGATAATTTCCCGATCCAGCCGATACAGCCGCTGCACTCCGTTTTCCAAAACAAAATAGTGCCTAGCATAAAACACGAGCATCACCAGTAATATAATATTTAAAATCACTGTGCCAATGTTTGGAAAAGCGAGTGTGATTGCAAAAGACATCAGATTAGCTATGGCATAAGTTAAAGTTACGAGCAAATGTATCAATCGCTCGTGTTGAAAATTTTGGATTTGTTTATGGTGATAATCCGACAATTCCCGCCATAAAGCATCGCTCTTCGCGCTTGTTAATGCCTGTTTGATAAACACTTCGTGTTTTTGAAAATCACTGACTATGCCCATATTTTTTAGCGCTTAATTGCTTAATGTTAATTCCTCTCCAGATGCAACCTGATCTTCTAAATGAGCATGGATTAACTTCTTTTTTTAAACCAACTCAAAAGAAAAAGAATCCCGACCAAAACAGCTGGGCCGGATATGCCAGCGTACCAGCTCCAGGGACGGTTGAAACCAATGGCCAAAACATAAAACACGGCCAAACCCAAAAAAATAATCACGCCAACCAAATCATATTTCCAGGCAATGGCAACCACGCCAAGTAAAATAAGCGCGGGAAAAAGATGTATGGCCAACGCCAATATGGCCTGCCAGCCGCTATATGCTTCAAACACATCAAAAGAAAATAAAGATAAAAACGCGACAAAAGCCAAACTCAAAATTCTCGGCAACCAATAAATGATTTTTTTGTTTTTCATAAGCTATATTAAATTTATAAATATTAAATAAAAAGTTATATCTATATTTTACCATTTTTGGGATAAAAAAACAGCCCGGAAAGACCGGCTAAATAACTCCTGGCTTGCTAGCAAAAACTACTAATCTAATTTTTCTCTCCGGCAGAGTCTTTCAAAGAGGACTCTGCCGCTCCAAAAGAGATAATTGCGCCAGGGTCCCCTAACGGGAGACTCTGACTGGGATAAAACACGGCAACCCGTCATCCCCGGCTCCCACCGTGCCTTGCCATTAAATATTTTTATGGAAAACCACATCAAAGAATTACGCGCAAAATTGAATATGACCCAGGAAGAACTGGCCCGCTTCGCGCATGTCCGGCGGGAAACTATTGTGTTTCTGGAACAAGGCAAATACAATCCGTCGCTCAAGCTCGCTCACGATGCGGCCACGGCCCTGAAAACCACCCTTGAAAAACTTTTCATTTTTAACTAAAAAACAGACCCGCGTTCACGGGGCAGTTTTTATAATCCGTGTTATTTCTTTTTACTAAATTTCTTGACCGGTTTCCTTTCTTTCTTTGTCCTCGGCTTCTCCTCTTTACTCACTTTGAGCGCCGCCTCTCCAATCTCATCCGCCATTATCCCTGG
>LCCW01000018.1 GCA_000998185.1 Candidatus Kuenenbacteria bacterium GW2011_GWA2_42_15
GCCACTGATACACCCCCCTGCTTTCCCCCCTTACTAAGGGGGGAACTAAAAGAGGGGTATTTTTCGCGGTGATAGAATATGGCTCTGGGAGTGAACAAAGACGACCAGCACTTTTTCACATGACTGATTAAATCTTTCTCATCTGTATTTAAATATGTTTCCAATTCTCCAGCCCAAGAGGCAGTTTTTGAATCTTCAGCCGTGGCCGAGCTCCTGACTGCCACCAACGGCGCTTTTAATTTTTTAAATTCGGTCGTGATTTCTTTTCGCAGATCAGCCGGAAATTTGGTTTGAGCGATCATGCCGCGAATTACATTGGAATAACGATCAACTGAATTGGCGTCTTTATAGTTGACTTCATCCAGTTGAGCTTGAATATCCTGGAGGAGATCAGTTTCTTCCAAAAACCTGTCAAAAGCGCGGGATAAAACCACAAATCCGGGCGGTACGGGAATACCGGTGCTAGTCATCTCGCCCAAACTGGCTCCTTTGCCGCCGGCAATGGCCACATCTTTTTTACTAATTTCTTTGAAGTTTTTTGTATATTTCATAGAATTTAGTTTAATTTATCTCTATCTTTAATTCTATCAAATCCAGCCAAAAACGCCACCAAAAACAAAACCCCGCCTTTTATTCCAAGACGGGGATTGGGACATTAAAGATTTCATGTAAAACAGAACTATACCTTTACCAAATACTTCTTCACATAATTTTCCAGTCGCGTCACCCTGGTCTCCAATTTCTCGTGTTCATATCGGTCAATTTTTTGATCCAGCTTTTCTTTGATTTCGACGATTTCTTTTTTAATGAAAGCTATATCAATTTTTAAGGTCGTCATACCTTCCCCGAGCTGGGCAGTTTCTTTGATATTGCCATCAACCCTTTCCTTTAAATAATCCAAAGACTCCCCAAAAGCATTAAATTTTCCATGGAGATCTTCAAGAATTACATTAGTGCTGCCATTAACTATTTTTTCTATGTCTTGTTTGGTAATATTTTCCATACTACATCAGTATAAAATTATAACCTCTGCCTGTCAATCAATTGCACGCCGCGCCAGCCGCGGCAGCGCCTGACGACGAAAGAGTATTTTCACAGCCCGCCGCTTTGTTATATTGGCAGAAATTGGCCCTGACCGTTTCCGCGTCCAGTCCGTTAAACATATATTTGTTATTCACCAGCCAAGTCGGGCTGGCGCCAATACCAAGCTCATTGCCCAGTTTGATATTTTCGCTCAAAAGCGCTTTGCCCTCACTGCCTTCAAAACAGGCCTTGATTTTTGGGAAATTGGCCGCGCAGTCAGTCCAATCGCTTTGCAAGTTTTTGTTGCGGCACCAGACATAATCCAGATAGCTCTTGGAATAATATTTTACAGCGCAAAGTTCCCTAATGTCCTCATCCACTTCGCCTTGCCCGTGCAGGGACTGGAAAGTGCCGTCAGGCAGTTCACTAGCAATATAATGTAAGCCGAAATTAATATTCTGGCCAAAATTATTCAGAACTTCTTTTGTGGCATTCATGGCTTGCACGCCATAAGGGCACTGACTCATCACGAACAAGTCCAATTTTTTTAATGTTTCTCTCCGGCACACCAGACTGCCGGCGCAATCGGTGTCAGCGCAGTCAATCAAGTTATTTTCCGTATCATCCGCCCCGTTGTCGCAAATTTCTTTGCTCGGATCAAAGCTGGCTCCGATTGCCAGACTGTATAAATCGTCAATTTCTTGCAGGTAATTTTCTACTTGGCTAAAACCCTCGGCCTCTTTTACTTCCTTGGCAAAAAGCACGGCTGGTAAAAGCGTTAATTGATATTTTTGATAAAATTGTTTGCCATCATCGGTGCTGTAATCTTTTTGCTCAAATTTGATTTTCGGGAAGACGGTTTTCAACTGTTCTTCCAGCCCTTCAGTCTGGCACTCTTTGCAACGGCTGTCGTTGACGAGGTAGGCGGTAAATTCTTTGTCTTGGGGCAGGGTAGCGCAGATTTTTTTAGGTTGGTTGCCGGTTTTCTCGCACAGCGCTCTTTTGATGGCTGTTTCCGTTCTTTGCCCGCCGTATTTTTCCCCGGCAATATAAAATGTCGGACTGCCGGCCACATTCAGCCCCTTTGCCTTTTCCAGACTTTTAGTCAAAAGCTCGCTCCCCTCATTGCCTTCGGCGCAAGTTTTTATCTGGATGAAATCTATGCCGCCAGCCTTGGCGCATGATTCAAAACTTGATTTTAAATCCTGGTAGTTTTTATTTTGGCAGTCTAGATAGCGCCAAAATTTTTCCGGATATTTTGCTTTGACGCACAGTTGATATTTATCGCCCTCAATCTCATTTTCTCCGTGGAGCGACTGGAAATTGCCATCAGCTTGCTTGTCCGCGATATACTCCACATTGAAATTCACATAATCTTTAAAATCAGGCACTACCCTGGAAACTGCATCCTCGGCTTGTGATCCATAAGGGCACTGGCTCATCACATAAAGATCAAAGTCAATTTTGTTTTGGTTATTGGTCAGACTATTTTTATTTTTGGTCATGGCATAGCCGCCCAAAGCTAAAAAAACAATCACCATTGCCAAAATTATTATTCCCTTACTGCCTCCTTTTTTCGGCGCCGGCACAGCGCTGGTTTCTTTTTTTTCTTCCATAACATAGGTTTAGTTGTTAATAATCAGGGTCTTGTTTGAATTATACCATTTTAGCATATTTTAGAAGATAGTCCAAAATAAAATAGCAAGTTAACAACAAATTCTTTTTGCCTACCTATCTACAATCCTACCTGACTATCTTCACCGCTTCGTTGCTTTTTGCCGCGATCAGTCCCAGCTTCATTCGGTTCTCGTTTTGCGCGTAAAGCGTATAAAGTTTTTGTCCCACAGCCACCTTATCGCCTATGCGGCAGTGCAGGTGGATGCCGGCCAATTTTTCTCTTGGCGCCCCCAAGTTGACGCAAATTTCCTCAATTGCTCTATTATCAACCGCCACTACTTTACCGGCGCGCTTGGCGTGGATTTCATAATTCAGGGCGCCGAGCGCCACCTCGTCAGCTTTTATTTTCGGGTTGCCGCCTTGGGCCTTGATGATTTCCTGCATTTTTTTCCAGGCCGCCAGACTTTTTAGTTGCGCACTGGCGATGTTCATCCCTTGGCCCTTAGCGCAAAAACCTTTTAACTCTAAAAGTTTCCCTGCCAAATGAACGGCTTTTTTTTCCAAATCAATTGGCCGTCGTTTGTGTTGCTGCAGCACTCGCAAGACATCGCGCGCCTCAAGCGCCGGTCCAACCCCGGCGCCTATTGGCTGCTTGGCTTCGGTCATTTCCACTTGGACTTTTATCTTAAACCTTTTACCAACTGCCACAAATTTTTTGGCGATTTCTTTGGCGGTTTTCAGGCTATGCACCTTGGTTGTCGGCCCATACGGCAAATCAATCACCAAATAATCCACGCCCATGGCCACCTTTTTAGCCAGAATAGAAATAATCATTTTATCATACGGCTCAAGGGATAGTGGCTTAGAAACTTTGATAATAATGTCGTCAGCCGGAGCGAAGCCGATGGCCCCACCCCAAGCCAAACAAGCCTTTGTTTTTTTAATTACTTCTTTTATTTTTTCCACCGGTAAATCTACCGGCGACAAAACCTCCATTGTGTCAGCCGTGCCCGACGGAGAGGTGATGGCCCTGGATGAGGTTTTTGGTATATAAAGCCCAAGCGAGGCGATAATCGGCACCACAATCATTGTAGTCCTGTTGCCGGGCACGCCGCCGATGGAATGCTTGTCCACCACCCTTTCTTTCAAATTAAGTTGTTCCCCGCACGCGGCCATTGCCTTGGTCACATAGTACAGTTCGTTCAGGCTGTACGGTTTAACGAAACTGGAAGCGACATAATAGGTTGTTTCAATTTGACCTAATTTGCCCGTGGAAATGTCAGAAATTATGGAATAAATTTCCTGATAATTTAAAGATCCGCCAAGCATTTTTTTATTGATCGCCTTAATGGATTCCGGTCTGGAATAAAACATAATTTCCACGATATCTTCATTGTCAAGCTGGTGTTTTTTCCAGATTTCCTCAAACAGCCCGACTTCTCCGTATTCCACCTTATTATCGGAAACATCCACCGTAGCGATGATGGATTTGTCTTTGCTCCATTTTAAAACCACGCGGTCGCCCGGCCGGATGCCCTGATTTTCCGCTTCATTGTCGCGCAAAACCGCGACCGCTTCACCGCCCGACGAGAAGTCCAGTTTTTTGCATTTATAATATAAGCGCATAGGGGGAAAGTGAATTAAGTAAATCAAGCCTGCCTGCCCTGCCTACCCTGCCTACCGGCAGGCAGGCGGCAGGCAGGCGGCAGGCAGGCGGCAGGCAGGTAAAT
The DNA here is from genome assembly GCA_000998185.1 of Candidatus Kuenenbacteria bacterium GW2011_GWA2_42_15. Classification (GTDB taxonomy): domain Bacteria; phylum Patescibacteriota; class Patescibacteriia; order UBA2196; family GWA2-42-15; genus GWA2-42-15. Next base: position 4,371 of record LCCW01000018.1, read on the forward strand.
TAAGCAAGCTAAGTGTGAGGGGGGGGCAGTTCTTCTCTCCGCCTTAGTTGAGCTCAAGCCTCCCGGTGGGAGACTGAACGGATTAAGGGGTGGTGTTGGCCAACAAAAATCTTAATGTAATTATTCATATATTTGTAGGATTTTTAGTTTTTTTATTTCCAGTATTCCAGCGCTCTTTTAAGTTCATTATGGCTCTTGGCGAATTTTGCCAAGGGGATTTTTTTCATCGTCGCCTCTACTGCCTGCTTACAAGCCCGCGCCCCGGCGGCCGAGCCGTCCGGATGGCCGTGCAGTCCGCCGCCGAAATTAACGACTATATTTTCTCCGAGGATTTTTATCAGTCGGGGTACGAATCCTGGATGAAGACCGCCTGAAGCTACTGGCAAAACCGGTTTAATCTTTGACCAGTCGCTTGTTTCCTTGTTTATTCCAAACCAGTCTTCCCTCATCTTAAGATTGATTTTCGTCACCTCTTCAGCCGCGCCTTCCATCTTGCCGACCACGGTGCCGGTGTGTAATTCATCAGTGCCGCAGAGCCTGGCCAGTTTCGCCAAAAGAAGCATACTCATGCCGTGCCGCGGATTTTTGGTGAACATTGAATGTCCGGCGCGATGGCCGTGAATAATCAACCCCAGGTTTTGTTTGCGCAGATACAAAATATTATCCAGTCCGGTGGCCACCAAATCAATCATCACCACCTTGCCCCCGTATTTTTTGACTAATTTCGCCCTTTTCAACATCACATCAGCCGGCCCGGTCACATTAAAAACATAAACTTTTTTCTGCCCGGTTTCTTTTTCCGCCAATTTTTTCATTCCCATCACTTCCTTGACCCGGTCTTCAAATCTGTTAAAAACCATATCTGTCAAATTTTCATCGTCTTTGATCAGATCCATCCCGTTTTTCCAGATCGTATATGACAGCTCTGTCTGTTCTTTAGCCGAGAGCCCGACTTTCGGTTTGATAATGGAGCCGATAATCGGCCGGTTGTAAATATTTAGGTATTTTCTGATTCCTTCAATGCCAAACGCCGGCCCTGGGAAAGCAGTCAAATATTTTTTCGGAAACTGAATATCTGAAAGTCTTAAATTATCAATTATCTTCAGGCTGAAAACATTGCCGGCCAGGGCGGATAAAAGTTGCGCTATATTCCCCAGTTCAAACAAGGACAGGGGATAGGCGATGTGGGCGATTTTTTTCTTTTGCTCCAGTTTGAAAATTTTCGGCCCCAGCTGTTTCAATATTTTTTCTTTCATTGTCCCAATTTCTGTCCATGTACCGATAGAAGATTCGGCCGCGATATTTTCCGCCGCTTCCGCCAGTGATTTTTTACTTTCAATATAGTAAGTGGCAATCAGCTCATCTTTGAGATTTGGCTGGTAACCCAGTTTTAAGTATGGTGGTTTGTGCATAAAATTAAAATTTAAAAATCTCCGCCAAGTCACTCATTTGTTTATTTTCGGTCGCGGCAGGCGCCTGCCTGCCGGCAGGCAGGGATCAGTCTAAGGCTGAAAAAATCAAAATGACAGGGTAAAATGTAAAATTCTTAATTTTGATTTGTCATTTTGCATTTTGACCTTTGCCTTTTAATTTTTCAAAATCCAGGGATAATATTTTTTCGCGTATTTATCCACTTCTCTCGGTTTGATCACGCCGAATTCCGTAATGTAGCCGGTGATCATCCGCGCCGGTATTCGGTCAAAATCATAATTTATAATCTTTAGTCCCTTGGGCGCCGCCGGCCAAACCTCGTTTGAATCGCGTAATGTTGCTTTCATCTTCAGGTTGGTTTTTTTCAAAATGGTTCCGGCCAGATATACGGGAATGCCCGAGGTATAGGCCGCAAGCGCTATGTTGAAACTGCCGACTTTATTGAGCGCGGCATTGTCTTTTAAAATCACATCGCAGCCCATAATGACCTTATTGATTTTCACTTCGTCGCCGGAAAAATTTGAAACCAGAAAACCCGCTGTCGCGTCCACGACCATTGTGTTGACTATGCCGGCCCTTGCCAAATCTTCCGAAGTCAGTCTGCCCTGAAAAAGCGGTCTGGTCTCATCGTTGAAAACATGAAATTTTTTACCTTGCTTTTTCGCGTTTTTTAAAATATTTACGACTGTTACGGAGTGGCAATGGGTAAAAATTTTATCTTTGTTTTTTATCAGTTTTGCTCCGCGCGCCGCCATTAGTTTATTATTATTCTCCACCATCACGATAAAGTCGTTGGCATACTGTTGCGCTAATTTTTTCAAATATCCTATACCCAGTCTGGTTTTTTCCGTTCTCGCGGCCTTATTTAATTTGGCGATCAGACATTGAATAGCGTTGATTGCCATTGGCTCGTTTGGTCTGGCGCCCGCGATTAGCAGCCCGATTTTTCTGGCCACTATTAAAAAATTAGCCGCGTTCGCGATCTTCAAAGACGATAAATAATCGCGCCAAGCTAAAATGTTTGCCTGGCAGATATTGGTCGCGCCCTGGATTTTCACGGACTTGATGTTTCTGATGGTCTTTTTTAAATCTCGCATATGCTTTATTGTATCAGGAATTGAGGCGGGTAAGCAAGTCAATGTGAGTCAGGCGAGTCAAGTATTTTTAAATACATTCTGTATTACCCGTTACTTATTACTTTAAGACTACATTTACGAATTACGGATTATCCACCTACGGGGGATCTACCGCAGGGAGACGGATTACAGATTATAAATATTTTAACGCTAAATAAATTATCATCATCTGCGCCAAAATTATTCCCAGCATCACCAAGACGAAACCCATTTTTCTGTTTTTGTGTTTGATAAGTTCCATGGCAATTAGCCCGCCAAGCGAGCCACCCAAAATTGCCAAGAGCCACAAAATTTTTTCCGGCAACCGGCGTTCATTGTAAATCGCCCGGCGCTTGTCAATCACGAAAACAACAAATGTAAATATGTTGATTACGAGGAAATAATAAAATAGGGATTGAGGCATTTGGATTTTGTCCCCCAATTTCTAACTTGAAATTTTCCAGTTTGTTAAGGGGGGATCCCCTAAAGGGGGAAATTTTATTGGAAATTGGAAATTAGATATTAGAAATTATAATTCCACCGCCTCTCCTTTTCCCGGCATGACAATCTCGCCGATATTCGCGTCATTAAGTTTTTCCGCGAGCGCATCCATGGCAGTCTTTTCTCCGTGCACCAGAAATAGTTTTTTTAATTTACCAGCGCCCTTGATGAATTTTACCAAATCATATTGATCCGCATGCGCCGACAAGGAATTTAAAACAACGATTTTCGCCTTGACCGGCAGCCGCTCATTCAAGATGTTGACTTCTTTCGCGCCTTCTAAGAGTTTGCGCCCTAAGGTGTTTTCGGCCATAAAGCCCACGATGATCACGGTATTTTTTGGGCTGGCAAGGCTGTTTTTCAAATGATGTCTGATCCGGCCGAATTCGCACATGCCCGAAGCCGAGATGATAACGCAAGGTTGTTCGGTTTTATTTAATTTTTTAGACTCCTCCGCCGTTTCCACAAATCTCAAAGTGGTGAAGATGAACGGATCTTTGTTGTTTTGTAAAAAAGTTTTTTGCGTTTCTTCATCCAACAGATCCGGGTATTCGGAAAAAACTTCCGACACCCTTTCCGTCAAAGGACTGTCCAGGTAAACGAAAAGCGGCGGAATAGCCTTTTGATTTATCAGTTCGTGGATAATGTACAAAAGTTCTTGCGCCCGCTCCAAAGCGAAAGAGGGGATAATCACCTTGCCGCCCCGGGCATATGTTTCATTGATCGCCTTGGCCAAACCAAGATAAGAAGTGGCCAATGAGTCGTGCAGTCTATCGCCGTAAGTTGATTCTGAAATTAAATAATCAACCGCTTTTATTTGTTCCGGATCTTTGAGAATCGGCAAAAATTTTCGTCCCAAATCGCCGGTAAATCCCAGTCTGACTATTGTTCCGTTTTCTTTCAATTCAAAAGTGGTCAAGGTTGAACCCAAAACATGACCGGCGTCTTTAAAATAAGCTTTCACTCCGGGGATTGGTTCAAATTCTTGATAATAATCTGTGCCCGCAAATTGTTTTATCGCCGGCGCCACATCGTCCGGCGTGTAAATCGGCTCCAGCGCCGTTTCTTCCGGTTTTCTTTTTTTATTCAAATATTCCACATCATAGACCTGCACCCGGGCGCTGTCCTCAAGCATCAATTCCGTGATTTCTTTGGTGGCCGGCGTGCAGTAGATTCTGCCCCGAAAGCCCTGTTTGACCAAATTGGGAATATTGCCTGAATGGTCAATATGGGCATGGGATAAAATCATCGCGTCCACCGCTTTTGGGTCAAAAGGAAATTCGCGGTTCATCTGTTCCATCTCTCGTCTTCGGCCTTGCCAAAAACCGCAGTCCAAAAGCAGTTTTTTGCCATTGACCGTGATTAGATGCTGTGATCCAGTAACGGTTTTGCAGGCGCCGAAAAAGGTGATTTTCATATGGGATTAAATATAACAAATGAATAGAATCGCATTGTTATTTTATCATAAAACCTTAACTTGAGCGAAAAAACGCCGGCTGTATTATAATAATTAAATGTAACTTTCTCGTTTATCCTTAACTCCCTTGCCTGCTAAATTGTTAAGGGCGTATTGCCCCCACCCTTTTCAAATGGGTCTATAGCAATAGACCCCTACAAAACATTCGGAGATTGTATTTAAAAATTTATCACTCTGCCGTAAAGTTAATTTCCCACCCGGCATTATTCAACCAAATTAAAACCGACCCTTATTAGGGGCCGGTTTCGTAATCGGTTTTTCAGGCGGCCTTTGCTTGCTCTGCAAATTCTGTTTTTACTTGCTGGTACACTTTTTCCCTATCCTCAAGCTTATAGATTGCCGGGTAAACATAACCGGCTCCTTCTTTTTCAACTCTTTCCGGAGTTGCTTCCCCTTTTTTTGCTAATTCTTTTAAAATGGCCTCGTATCTATTTTTGAATTCATCATTTTCCGCATGCAGTTTCGCTTCAAATTTCATGGCCTTTTGCGCTTCGGTTTCTGGTTTATCATTTGACTCGCGCCCACTTTGTTGCATTTTACTCATGGCTTCTGATTTATGAAAACCCATTTTTTCTAAAATACCCATAATATAAATTCCTTTCTAAAACTAAATTTTAGCTTTTTAGTTGATAAATATTATTTTTTTACCTTTAATACAAGTTTAGCACTCTTTATTTTTTTTGGCAAATTTTTCCCTTGTTTTACCATCACTGGTTTGTTAAATTTAAAGGATAAGTTAAACTGAATTTTATGTCAAAAACTGGAGCGCAAATAGAGATTGGCCTTGGCAACAAGGGAGAATCAGCCCAGTCGCCAGCTGAATTTATCCCAGTGACTGAAATTACGGAAGCCATGAATCACAAACCAAACCCGAATCAGGCAGAGTTTAATTTTGGCAACGGCGGGAAAGACAGCGGCACCGAAAAATTGGCCATTGATTTAGCAGAGGCTAAAGATAGAAAATTTTTTTATTGGTCAATCTCGCTCGCCAAAAATTATTAAAGAGTTGTGGAAAACTTTACCCACTTTACATTATCGGTTTATCAAAAAATGTGGTATAATATAGACAGTCGCACTTTTCTACTCTTTTCGTTAGATTTTTAAGATAATCAAAACAATTATG
>LCCW01000019.1 GCA_000998185.1 Candidatus Kuenenbacteria bacterium GW2011_GWA2_42_15
AAAAGTCAAAATGACAATTCAAAATGCAAAATTATGACAATAAGGTTGAGCAAAGACAGGAATAAAGAAAGAGTAATAGAAAAAGCCGTTGATGTTTTGCGGACCGGCGGTGTTTTGGTTGTGCCGACGGAAACGGCATATGGGCTCGCGGCTGACGCGACGAATGGCCGGGCGATTAGGAAAATATATAAGGTTAAAGGCAGGAGTTTTAATAAATTTTTGCCGTTGATTGCGGGGAGCTTGGAACAGATGCGGGAGTTTTTTGAGTTGGGGAAAAAAGAGTTAGAGCTGGTGAAGAAACACAAAGGATTAACGATGGTTTTAAAAGTCAAAAGTCAAAAGCCTCCGCCAAGTTTTGATGCGAATAATCCACATTCGTGGAAGGCGGATCAGCCTAAGGCTGAAAAATTAAAGAAGATTTATTTACTAAAAGGACAGAAGACTTGCGCGGTGAGGATTTCTAGGTATAAATTGGCCAGGGAATTGGCTTTGGAATTGGGCCGGCCGATTACGGCGACAAGCGCGAATGTGAGCGGGGAGGAGAATTGTTATAGTGTGGAAGAAGTGGTGGGGCAGTTGGGGAGAACGAAATTCAAACGCCCTTTAGGGCGGTTGGTAGGAGACGCCCCTAAAGGGGCTAGGAATATTGGGGCTGTGGGAAAAATTGATTTGATAATTGACGGTGGCAAATTAAAAAAGAGAAAACCCTCAACGATTGTGAGGGTTCAAGGTGGAAAGGTGGAAGTGGTGAGGCAGGGGGAGATTGAGATAAATTCAAAAATCAAAATTCAAAAATCAAAATTAAGGTAGGTTATTTATTAAAATGAAAATAGGCCGTATCGCCGTCGCGCATAATATAGTCCTTGCCTTCCAGATGCATCAGGCCTTTTTCTTTGGCTTTGGCCTCGCTGCCGCAGTTGATTAAATCCTGCCAGTTGATGATTTCGGCGCGGATGAAACCAGCTTCAAAATCAGTGTGAATCTCGCCAGCCGCGGCCGGAGCTTTGGTACCATTTTTAATCGGCCAAGCGTGGGATTCTTTAGGACCGGCGGTGAAGAAAGTCATCAGATTCAAAAGACGGTAGCTGGCGGCGATTAACTGTTCCAGTCCGGTTTTTTTCAAACCCAGTTCCTGAAGGTATTTTTTAGCTTCATCGGCGGAGAGATCAGCGAGCTCGGCCTCAAGTTTGGCGGAAACGGGAATAGAGTTCGGAATGCTCGGTGCGAATTTTTTTATACTGTCTTCATCAATATTTTCAATATATAATTCTGGCTTGAGCGTGAGCAGGTTGAAGCCCTTGATTAATTTCAGGTCGTCAGCGGGGAGAGAGGTAGCGTCTGGTTTGAGTCCTTGATCAAGCAAAATTTTTATTTGGGCGAGAACCCGTTCGGTTTTAATGGCTTCTTTATCACCGGCTTTGGTTTTTTCTTTCAGGCGGTGGAGCGCGTTTTCTACAGTGGCGAGATCGGCCATAGCGAGCTCGGTGGCAATAGTGGCGAGATCTTCCGCTGGATTGATCTGTCCCCCCGCATGGACAACATTGTCATCATGAAAATTTCTGATGACATGGGCGATGGCGTCAACTTCGCGGATGTGGGAAAGAAATTGGTTGCCCAGACCTTCGCCCTGGTGGGCGTTTTTGACTAGACCGGCGATATCCACAAATTCAATGGTGGCCGGCACAAATTTTTCCGAATGATAAAGAGCGGCGAGTTTGTCCAGCCGATTGTCCGGCACGGCCACCACGCCGACATTGGGATCAATGGTGCAGAAAGGATAATTGGCGATCTCAACCTGTTTTTTAGTCAGGGCTTTGAAAAGGGTTGACTTGCCGACATTGGGTAAGCCGACGATGCCGATTTGCATAAAAAAGAAATTAAGAAATAAAGAAACTAGAAATTGAGGGATAAAAGATTTGATTTGATTGATTTTAGATTAGCATTTATGATATAGTAAGACAAGCGAGGTAAGCAGTAAGCGAGTTAGGCAAGATAAGTTAATCATAAATATGATAAAGATCGTGGTTGATACGAATATTTTAATGGACGCCTGGGTCGATAATTTCAGCTACGCACGGCGGATAGTGGACGCGGTGATTACGGGCGACATTTTGGCCGTGGCGTCGCATAAAATTTGGCGGGAATATCAACTGATTCTGGACCGGTTGGTCAACGACCAAAAACATTATAGTTTGGCCAATAATTTTGCCGGCGCGGTAGAGATGGTTGAAGTTCGCAAGCGGGTTGAGGTGGTCAAGTATGACAGGGATGATAATAAGTTTTTTGCCTGCGCGGAAGAGGCCGGTGCCAAGTACATTATTTCCAATGATATGCATCTTATTGAAGTGGGAGAATACAGGGGGATCAGGGCGGTGAAACCGAAAGATTTTTGGCTGGAATATGAGGCGAGCGAGAAAGATGGAGGAGATGATTGGAGGAATTGGGCGAAGAGGATAATGGGGAAATAAAAAGCAAAAAGCAAAATTATATTTATTGGTTCAATTTTGCTCGCCTCGACTCATATTTGGCGAGGTAGGTAAATTGAATCAAAAATCTGGAAAAGGGCAGTAGTTTTTAACCCGTACTCAGTTTGGGCTCTGGAATGTCCGCAGTTATTTAATTGTTGTGGTGTATGTTTTTCTGCCACTTTTTTAGAAAAAGTGGCGTAAAAATCGCCGCTGTATAAAAATCCAGTAAAATTCTGCGTTTCGCCAAACTGGCCGCCCAAAACTTGCCCCGCAGAACCAAGGCGGGGCTTCAGACAGTTGGGCGGCAAAACCCAGTTTGGCTTTGCTTGAATTTTAATCTGAATTTTTATAAGGCGGCTTTATTTATTTCGCCCTAACTGTTCGCTGGCGTTGACTCGGAAAATTATAAAATCGTTCCAACGGACATTGGAGCGATTTTAGTTTGGCGTGAAATGGCAGTATTTATTTTAGCTCGCCGATAGCTTGAAGGTGGAGGAGCTCGGAGTAGATGCCGCCTTTGTTTTTGAGCAGTTCTTCATGCGTGCCTGACTCGGCCACCTGGCCTTGGTTAATGACAAAAATTCTATCAGCGCCGATGACCGTGGAGAGGCGGTGGGCGATGATAATCATAGTTTGTTGTCGGGAGATTTTTTCAATAGATTTTTGAATCAGCCTTTCAGAGTGGGTGTCCAGGTTGCTGGTGGCTTCGTCGAAAATGAGAATACTTGGTTTGACCAGCACGGCTCTGGCAATACCAACTCTTTGTTTTTGTCCGCCAGAGAGACGGATGCCACGCTCGCCGACGAGTGTATCATAACCATTATCCAATAATTTGACGAAATCAATATTGGCGCTAGCGGCGGCTTCGCGGATTTCTCTTTCCGCGGCGTTGGGGTTGCCGTAAGCGATATTTTCTTTAAGAGAAGCATTGAAAATTTCCACATCTTGAGGCACAATGGCGAGGCGTGAACGATATGACGGCAAGTCATAGTTTTTAATGTCTTGGCCGTCAATTATGATTTCACCAGTGGTGGCTTCATAGTGGCGGTAGATCAGTTTAATAATGGTTGATTTGCCGCCGCCGGATGGACCGACTAGCGCGACTGTTTCGCCCGGGTTGATGAAGAGATTGATGTTTTTTAAGGCTTTAGATTTACTGTCTTGGCGGTAAGAAAAAGAAACATTTTTAAATTCTATTTGGCCGTAGATTTTTTGGCGCGGGGAAATGACTGGATCATTGACGATGGTTGATTTTTCTTGGAGGAGATTAGTGATGCGCTGTACACCGGTTGAGCTCTCTATCAGGCGGTCATAGGTGCGGGAAAGACGAAACAGGGCGTGATAGGCGGTTTCCGACAGCGTGATAAAAAAAACCAGACTGCCGATGGTAATTATGCCTTGCCAGGCGAGATAGGCGCTATAGAGAATAACGGTGACGCGGCCGATGTCAATGATGATGTTGCGCAAGAGATTGTAATCAAGGACAACGCGCCATTCGCGGCCTTCCAAGGCGGCAATACGATCGCGGATGCCCTGGTATTTTTGGGTTTCTTTTTTTTCCTGGGCAAACGATTGTACCGTGTAGATATTGATAATAGACTGACCCAAAATACCGGAGGCATTTTCATATTCTTCATGCCTTTGATTGCGCCAGGGATTGGTGATGCGATTCATTCTGAAAGTGATGAAAATGAAGATGGGAATAAAAACGACGAAGATTAAGGAGACATACAGGTTGAAATAGAGCATGGAGGCGAAGGTAAAGATAATTTGGGTGACGGTTGGGGCAAATTCCCAGCAGCCGTTGACCATCAACTCGGATAATTTGTCCACGCCGCGTTGGACCTTGATGATTTTATTGCCGGTGTTTTCTTTTTCATGGTAGCCAAGGGAAAGGGAAACTAATTTTTTCTGCAAAGTAATGGGCAGTTGATATTCAAGCCCAATAAGAAAATCAAAGATTTTTCTGTCTTTAAAATAGTGAACGGAACTGACAAGAACATCAGTGGCGAGCATGAGACAAACTAAGCCGATTATTTTCAGGATATCGATCTGGCCAAGCTTAGTGAGGGCGTCAATAATGAGCTTTAAAAGGTAGGGACTGATGAGCGTTAACATCTCAAAAATACTGATCATAAAAAAGAGCAGGATTATCTTCTTGCGAAAGGCTTTGAGCACCAGCCAAAGTCTTTGCCAAAATTCTTTATTGATTTGAGTTTGAGGGGAGTGCATAAAGGAAAAAGTTAAAAGGCAAAAGGCAAAGTTAAAAGGCAAAAGGCAAAGTTAAAAGGCAAAAGGCAAAGATTAAAGTTGATCACGATAAAGCTTGAGAGTATTTTGGAGTAAAATCGCGACGGTTACCGGGCCGACGCCGCCGGGCACGGGCGTGATGGCCGAACAGATGTTTTTTGCTTGATCAAAATCAACATCGCCGACGGTTTTCTTTTTGACTTTGCTAATGCCAATGTCAATGACGACGGCGCCCGGTTTTAAATATTTGGCGGTGACAAATTTCGGTTGGCCGATGGCGACGATTACCAGGTCGGCTTTTTTAGTTTTGCCGGCCAGGTTTTTGGTTGAACGGTCGTAAATAGAAATTGCCCGGCATTTATTTTTTAAATAATAATAAGTGGGCAGACCGGCGATTTTACTTTTGCCAATGATGGCCACGGATTTATCATGGGGTTTGATTTTCAGTGCCGTTAAGATGGCGATAACGGCGCCGGTGGTAGCTGGTAAGATGGGGGGTTGCGCGTGTGCTTTTAGAATTTTTAAATTGTTGGGATGAATACCATCGGCGTCTTTAGCCGGCGAGATAGCGGAGATAATTTTTTCAACATTTTGCCTGCCAGGCAAGGGAAGCTGGACCAGAATAGCGGTTATTTCTGGATTGGCGTTGAGCTTTTTAATCAGTTTGATGATGACGGCTTGGCTCGCGGTAGCGGGGAGAAAAAATTTTTTGAAAGCAATGCCGACTTCTTTGGCGCGCTTTTCTTTAAGCGAGACATAAAGGCGCGAGGCCGGATCATGGCCGATTAAAATCACGGCCAAACTGGGCTTTTGATTTTTTTTAAGCCTGATAGTCTGTTTTTTAAGGCCAGCCAAAACGCGCTGGGCGATTTTTTTGCCGTTGATAATTTCAGCCATGAGATTTATTGTAGCTATTTTTGGCGAAAATATCAAGGAAAAAGAGAGCGGGGTAAATTTTAAAAAATTGTACTTATACTTGATTTACCACCAAACAGAGAAAAGCTAATTTGGGTCGAAAAAGTTTTGCACTCCTTAATATAGAAATCTTATAACGCAAAACTTTTGAGCCGCATACTCGGTGTTGTGCGATGTAATAAAAACACCTACCAATTCCTAACATCAGATTTAATCATTTTTACAATTTCTGGAAACTCAGATATTTGAAAATGTCCGTTGATGTGTTTATAGACGAGAATATTTGCATTTTTTAACTTGGCGGCATATTTTTTGGCTTGAGATACTGGCACCACCATGTCATTTTTGGAAAACATCAATGTTAGTTTCTTGCAATTTTTTTCAAGAAGCGACAAGTTTGATTTTAGTTTAAAGCCCCCAGCCAATGTATCTGTTGGTAATGTATCATCAAATGGCGGACATACAAGATAAACTGCAAGTATCTTTTTGGGAAATTTATGTTCAGACAAATATTTGGCCAAAAATATGCCGCCAAGAGATTGGCCGATGAGAATCAAGTTATTTTTGAGCTTCGGGAAAAACCGTTCAAAATGTATTGCCCATTCGGAAAATGTCGCACCGTCTTGTCGAGGCATGCGTGGCCTGATGATATAAAATTGTTTACCCAATTTGTCGTCAAGATACTTGTCGTTCCATGCGATTTTCTTTTCAATAGACGGATCGCGCGTCTTTAAAAAATGCAAATATTCACATTTGTTTTTAAATGTGTTTCCTCCATGAATATAAAATATCTGAGTTTTTGCGTAGGCCATTTTATTTATGGTGTTTTTATTATTTTGCCTAACGTACCGGCATATCTGAAGTGCGAGCGATAGCGAGCATTTGGGTGAAGCCCGAGCCGAGGGCCGAACCGTATATCCCTTGTTAAGTGACCCGAACGGAACGAAGTGGAGTGAGAGCGCAGCGTGGCACGAAGCGGAGCGGGGTGAGTCAAAAAATATTTTTCGTTCTTACACATTATGATAGGCTTTCCTCAATTCGTATAAATTTGATTTTTCCGTTTTGAAAAATGAAAGAGGGGTTAGGGGTGAATTTAATTTTTCAAAACTCCTAATTCTAATGTATTTTTTTGGACTATCGGTTTTCAATTTTATCTGCACATCGAAAAAGCATTGCCGAAACAATAAACAATATGGCGAATATGGAATTAAAAACGAATACACCAATTACACCCGCCTCGCCCCAAGAGGTCTGGGCAGGCCAAATGAAGAGTGCAAATACAGGAATTAGTAATTGGACGAGCGCCGCAACGAAGAGAGTTCGTGCCATTCCGAGTGGCTTAAAACGCGAAATAATTGAACCAATAAGTCCAACAATAAATACTGCTCCATAAAGTAGGTTGGCAGGGTTATCTTCACTTCCAATTATACCAACAGCTCCATTGACCCAACCTATAAAAAACGCTGCCATGAACCCAACGATAAAAGCGGATCGATATGTAATATTCCGCTTCTTTAACCATTGCCATAATTCATAGATTCCGCCAATAGCTAAAAGTATTACGCCATAGGCAATGGCCTCATTCCACTGAACCTCATTTGTGAACTGCATTGCCAAGGGTATCAATAGTATAAACAGTACAACGATAGCCCACACTATAAATCTTTTTGTAAATTTTTGCATAGGCTGTGATTAAGAATGAAGGTTTATAAATGATTCCTCTTCTTTTCAAAATATTTCTGAATTAAATATCCTACAAACGCAAAAAATAATCCAGAAATTAGGAAGGTAATGATAACAACTCCTGCCACATCATCATTTGGGTTCAGATATCGCAATGTTGCTATTACGCCACCAGCAACTATTTCGCCGAAGACAAAACCACTAATTACTCCTGTCTTGGCATACTTTCCCGCAAGTTCATATGCGAGACCTGCGCTAAACAAGACTACACCGAAAAAAGCGAAAGCAGTCCATGGCCAATTCCATCCATCAACAAACATATCCCCAAAGAATGGAATCAGTAATATTCCTACCGTTAAGAGCAATGGCCGAATAATATTTTTTGTATTTTGCATAGTGGTAGTTAATGATTTAAGTTTATAAATAAATCGTTTTCGGAGCGGAGCGCCTGCCTGCCCTGCCTACCCTGCCTACCGGCAGGCAGGCGGCAGGCAGGCGGCAGGCAGGGAGAAAACACATTATACCCCCCTCTTAAAATAATTAAAAATAAAATTTGTTCATTATAGAAAAGTGTAAGGCGTTAGCCGTAAAAAGAAAAGCATATTTCATATAATGTATCCGAATATGAGAAGTTTTTGTCCGCTTCCTTATTATATATCAATAGAAGAAAAGGGCAAAAATTTGGGTAAAAAATGAAATTTAAGTCCAGAATATATAAAAGTGAATTTTATTTTTTCCTCATATTCGGTGTTGTGCGATGTAAATTTTTTATCTCGATTTTTATTGGGCTAAACTTTGTTCTATTGTTAAGAAAATTTGATTTTTGTTTTGGATTTTGGGCAGAGGGGCTGGGGGTGAATGCCCCGAAGCCAAGACTCCTTGTTGGAATTTAACGTAAATTAATTTTTAACCTTTTTTATAAATTGGACAGCTAAAAATGTCGCTATTGGGACAGCTAAAACTAATCCAATACTACCAGTAAAAGTTCTAACAATTTCCGTGGCCATCATTTCATTATCAATGACTTGGTTAAAAGTTAAAAAAGGTGGCTGTTTAGCACTAAACAAGATAAGCAGTGGTAAAGAGGCGCCAGCGTAAGCCAAAAATAAGGTATTAACCATTGAGCTTAAATGAGAAATTCCAACTCGCATGGCTTGGTTGTAAATTTGGCTTTTTGTTAGCTCTGGATTTGAAATTTTTAATTCTTTGACTAACGCCACTTGTGAAATTATTACATCATCTAAAACACCCAAAGCGCCAATAATAATTCCCGCAAGCAAAAGACCCTTGATATTAATATTACCGCCCGATAAACCAATCAAGTACATTGCCTCCTCGCTCGCAAAACCCGTTAATTTTGTTATTGCTGAAAACCAGACGGATAGCAAACCAGTAATTATTAAAGATATTAAGATAGAAAAAATAGCAATTGTTGATGTACGTTTAAGTCCTTCTGTAATGTAGACGGACAATATTAAAATAAAAAGTGAACCAATTATAGTAATTAAAAGGGGGTCGCTCCCGGTTAATATCTTTGGAATGATAAATTTCAAAATGATTAAAAACGTTAGTAGTAAGACAATAAGCGCCCGAAACCCTTTCAGCCTGCCAATGGCTATTACAATTAAAGCAAACAAAAAAGCCAACCAATAAATAGGGCTGGTGCGTGAAAAACCAATCACATAAAAATTTTCTTCACCCTCTGGTCCGACGCTGTAATTTACCAATACTTTATCGTCGATTTTATATTCGCTGGCAGATAAAACATCAAATTCCGTTCCGTCAAAAATTATTTCTTTATCTTCCCACTTTCCTTCAAGTCCTTTGAGTTTTAATTTTTGCTGAATCGAAACAGAGCCGTCATCACGAGTGACATTCTTTTGTTCAACAATTTCAACAACTCGGGCTTTAAAAATTTCCTCGTTTTGTTCCTGATTATTTTGGGCGAATAATGCAGTTGGCAAAAGAAGAAAAAGAGAAGAGATTAAAAATAATATTTTGGTTCTCATGTTTTATTTTATAATTTTAATCGCTTTACCATTTATTAAAGCGTCAGCGATTTTTTTATATGCCGAATAAAGTATTCTTTGATATGTGCTTTGAGAAGTGTGCATTTTGTCTGCCGCTTCTTGCTGTTCCATATCGTTAATATGGCGCAAACGATACGCTTCTATTTCTTCGGCAGTAAGCTCTACAATTTCA
>LCCW01000020.1 GCA_000998185.1 Candidatus Kuenenbacteria bacterium GW2011_GWA2_42_15
TTATGGCCGATGGGAGAAAAATTAAATAATACTTGACACTATATCCTATATGATATATAATGGAAATAATAAAGAATATCGGGTTAAATTTTACCAAAATAGCCAAACCGGCGAATCAGTAGTGTTTGATTATATAGAAAACTTAGACCTAAAAGCAAAAGCCAAAGTTTTGAAATATATTGAATTTTTACGCCAGCATCAAGGTTATTTAGATGAGCCCTACACCAAACATATTAAAGGTAAAATTAGGGAATTGCGAGTGGATTTTGGCCATCAAAGGCATAGAATTTTCTATTTTGCGTTTATCAAAAAGACAATTATTTTACTTCACGCTTTTTTGAAAAAAACTGATAAAACACCAATAGCGGAAATTAAAAAAGCCGAGAATAATTATTTTGATGCCATCAATAACCAAAAATTATATGAATAAAAAAAACATAATCAAAAAAGAAAAAAAAGCCATTGACTTTCAGAAATATTTGGCTAGGCAGTTAAAAGATGAGTCAGTGAAAAAATATTATGATGAATATGGCAAGCAATTAGAAATTGCTTATCAAATATTGCAATTACGCCAACAACAGAAAATGTCGCAGACAGAATTGGCGCGCCGTTTAAAAACCAAACAAAGCAATGTGGCGCGCATGGAAACTGGACAGCAAAATTTTACCACCGATACTTTGCAAAAAGTGGCAGGTATTTTTAAATGTCAGTTAAAGGTGGAGTTTGTAAAGTAAGCAACAAATAAAATTCGCGGCAGAGGGGAGAAAAATGGTATAGAGGGTAAGGAAATTGGGATAAATAAAAAATAATTTGTCATTCCCGCGATGGACTTTGGGGAATTCAGAAAAATAAATAAAAAAATTATTATGAATGAACTAATAAATATAAAAGTAATTCAAAAAGATTTTAATGGTGAGAAAAAAAGATTTGTTAATGCCAGAGAATTATATAAATGGCTCGGGGTCGGCAGGGATTTTTCAAATTGGATAAAAGACAGAATTGAGAAGTATGAATTTGTGGAAGATTTGGATTATTTTGTAGCCTTCGCCAAATTTGGCGATGGATTAAAAGCCCATAAAACAGGTAAAATCATTGATTCTAAGACTGGCAAGGTTTTGCCAAAGGAATATGTGTTATCTGTGGATATGGCTAAAGAATTGGCCATGGTGGAAAATAGTGAAATAGGTAAAAAAGTCAGAAAATACTTTATTAGGGTTGAAAGTGATTTTAAAAGAGTGATGCGCATTGCTACGCTAGATCCAAAAATTATTAACCAATTAACAACGCAGTTTTGGGAAACCAGACAAGAAACAAAAGATTACCGGAAAGATTTTACTGATTGTATTAAAAATTTTGTGGCAGTAAAAAATTATGGCACATATACTGATATGCTTTATAATTTTTTATTTTTAGAAAAAGCCAAAGAATACAGAAAACTTTTAGATTTAGCTAAAAAAGATTTTACCAGAAATTATATGTATGAAGAAATTTTATTGATCGTTGGCGCTTTTGAAGCCGGACTTTCTGGAGAAATAGAAAAAGATTATAAAAAATTAGGCAGGATGTTAGCTAATGACGAATTTGTAAAAAAATTTAATGAATTTGCCTCGCAGAAAAATTGGCTGGTCTATCAAAAAAGAGCCAGAAGCATCATGGCGACTTATGACGCAGAACTGCGAAGCATCAAACATCCAAAATTGATTGATTATAAAAAAGAATTCAGTCAGGAAGATATTCAAAAACTTATTGGGTAATTAAAAGTGAAAATAAAATTTGTGGCAGAGGGGAGAAAAAAGGTAAAGGGTGTAAGGAAATAATTTAATTTTTGTTTTATGGAAATAGGTCAAAATACAACTTTACAAGTTATAACCACTACCCAAATAATTGGGATTAGTGGTGCTTCTGCGATTGCTGGTAGTTTAATTACGCTTTTTGGAATATGGCTTAAATCGTTTTTAGAATCAAAAGAAAATAAAAAAATAAGACTATTTGAAGCAAGAAGAAATGCTTATGCAGGATTAATAGGGCATCTAAATAATTCTTTTGCAAAATACGATATTTTTGTAAAAAATTATGAACCCGAAACAATTCTTGAATCAATCACTAAATATTCGATCAGCCTTGATTATGAGCTTGCTGATGCATTACTATTAAGTAGTAATTTAGTTAAAGAAAAAATTGAAGAATATAAACAAAAAATTTTTAGTTTGAGGGGTGGTATATTAAGTGATGCTCATAGCCAAAATTTACAAAATACTTTTCAAAACAGAATTCAAGAAGCAATAAAAATACAGGAATTAGCAAAAGAATTAATAAATATGATTAGAAGCGAGCTAGAAATAAAATAAAAATCAATTATTAACTAAATTTAACTTTATGAAAAAACAACTTACAATTTTGCTAATTTTATTTTTTGTTTGCGTGTCTTTTTTAATAGCTTCGCCATCTTTCGCTATATCTTCCGCCTCTGATTGCGATGAACCCAATGCTAAAATTACCTCAATTTCACCCGGAACTGCGGTTCCGATTGGCGGGTCTCTTATTATTAATGGCTATGGTTTTGGGGAGTTGAAAAAGATATTAGCTGGAGATACTGGTAAACCGCCTAGCGTCTTACAATATTTTTATGATAGATATGTAGACATCTCATTAATAAAAGATGGAATGGTACATGCCGCAGGAATGTTTGAAAAAGACAGCGGAATAATTAGTTGGACTGATACAAAAATAGAAATTATTATACCGACAGACATTGAGAGTAAATTGTTAAGCAATGTACAACAAAATGATTTTATAGATCTTTCTAAAGATAGTTTAATTCTATCTTTATATCATTCAAATATTTCAGAAACTAGAACATATAATGGTACTGAATATTATATAATAGGAGGAGCAGGAACTCATTTTATTTGTGCTGATCCTTTTTTAAGTGGTTCATTTTTGTATAGTCCAAGTTGTAATGTTGATACTTGGGCGTGTGGTGGTTGGAGTGTATGTTCATCCGGAGGGCAACAATCAAGAATTTGTAATAAAACACTTGATTGCGGATTTGTAGATACTCCTTCGCCTGTCATAACTCAATCTTGCTCTTATATTCCATCGTGTACTTCCAGTGATTGGTCTTGTACCGATTGGGGCATGTGTTTAGTAAACGGAACCAAAAACAGAACTTGTAGCAAAATTTCAGATTGTGAAGGTGGAGTGGCATCACCAGCGACTACACAATTATGCACATATAAACCACTTTGCACAAACAGCGATTGGTCGTGTGGATCTTGGGGTATGTGCTTATCAAATGGAACAAAAACAAGAGAGTGTAGTAAAAATTCAAACTGCCAAGGCGGAACTCAATCGCCAGCAACTACTCAACCATGCTCCTATACTCCAGCTTGTTCAGCTGACACTTGGCAATGTGGCGATTGGGGAACTTGCTCACCGCAAGGAATTCAAGCAAGAAGCTGTAATAAGACATATGATTGTCCATCTGCTGAAACAGCGGCGCCAGCCACATCGCAATATTGCGTAGCGCCAAATCAACCACAACAACAAACACCATCGGAAGATTTAGGAATTTCTAACCAAGACACAATAGTCAAAGCCACGGTAAAATTAATTTGTCCTGTGAGTAGCACCATGGCCAGTCAGGGATCTGGCACAATAATAAATTCATCTGGTTTAATTTTAACTAACAAACATGTCATTGATGGCACTTCGGGTTGTTTAGTCGGTTTTATAGATGATTATGATGACGAGCCATATTTTGGCGACAGGCAAATCGCTGATATTTATAAAATTTCCAGCGATACTGATGTAGCTGTTTTGAAATTAAGAAATCCAAGCAATAAAAATTTAGCTTCTATAAATATCTCTCAAAATAGTAGCAGTAATATCAAGCTTGGTGAAATTTTAACCACTTATGGTTATCCTGCGGACTTCGGCAGAAAAATAACATATACCAGTGGAGATTTTAGCGGTGTTGATGGTAATTATTTAAAAACAACCGCCGTGATTGAACATGGCAATTCTGGCGGTGGCGCGTATTTAAAAAATGGCTCATTTATTGGCATTCCTTCTGCCGTAGTAAAAGGCAGTTTAAATTCTATGGGACTTTTGTTGTCAGTAAATAAAGTAAATAGTTGGCTCAATAATTCCACAGCTTATAAGGGCAATAACAATAATAACGACTATTCAAGAGTTTCTGCTTTGTTAGGAAACATTGACTTAGGCACGCTGGATTCTCTTGGGTTATTTGTTGCGGGTGACAAAACAAATGATAACACAATAACAAAAGACCAAAAATCAACAGCGAAAATTGACAAAATATTATCCAAAAGATTAGCTGGCAAACTGCTTCTCCAAGTTGAAGACCGCGGCCGAATCTGGTATGTTAATCCTGATGATGCTCAAAAATCTGAAGTTACTTTTGCCAACGCTTTGCCGCTGTTTGAAAAATTAGCTTTGGGGATTAAAAATAGTGATTTGAATAAAATCCCGCTTAATAATGAGAAAACGACTTCGGCGACGGGGAATAGATTGAAAGGAAAATTATTATTACAAGTGGAAGACAAAGGCCGGATTTGGTATGTGGATTTTAACGGCAAGAAATGGGAAGTTACTTGGGCGAATCTGATGAGTTTGTTTCAAAAATTAGCGCTGGGGATTACCAATACGGATTTGGGGAAGATAGCAAGCGGGAGTTTGTAATAAACCGTTCTTCTTGGTATTATAAGGTTATGGAAACCACCAGTCTTAAACAAAGATTTTATAAGGTTTTTGCCAATTTACCGCTTAATCTGCGCGAAGAGGTGATTTTGGTGCTTGAAAAAAGAGGTCCGATCACTTGGCAAGTGGCTTATTTGGAAGTGAACAATTGGTCATGGAGAGATTAAAAACCCTGCCGGATAATGCCGGTTTGTCAATCGGTGCCCAAGGAGAATTTAACAGAGACGAACTGATCAGCCATGTGCAAAACGGCGATGAAATCGGCCAGAAAATAATTGAGGTGGAATTGAATTTTTTGCGCGGACTCAAAGAAGGCATTTTATATGAAACATAATCTACTGATAACGAGACCGAATTTTGATGTGACCACTCGTTATCTTTTTGTTTGGGCAAAGAAAATCATTGAGCTGGCCGAAAAAAAGTGCGGCAAAATTTTTGATCTTAAGAAACAGCGCGCCAACCGAAAAGAGTTTGAAAGCGTCATGAGAAAGCATGAACCAGGTTTAGCGTTTTTGAACGGACACGGCGACGAGAGAACGGTGGCGGGTCAAGATAATGAAGCGCTAATTCGCGCTGGAGAAAACGAAGAAATTTTGAAAGCAAAAATCGTTTACGCGCTTTCTTGCCGTTCGGGAAAAACTTTAGGACCGTACAGCGTAAAAGCCGGCGCCGATGCCTACATCGGTTATGATGAGGATTTCTATTTTTTGTACGATAATGACAAACAAACCCGGCCTGAACAAGATAAAACCGCTGAAATATTTTTAGAACCGGCCAGTCAGGTTATGATTTCTTTGCTAAAAAATCATTCGCCCCAAGAGGCGCATGCCAATTCAAGAAAATCTTTTGCCCGCCAGGCCAGAAAATTATTAACCAGTGGCGCCACCGCTCTGGAAAGTTCAGCCATTAAGTATTTAATTTGGAATATGCAACATCAGGTTTGCGTGGAAAAATAGGCGATGCTCCAATCGGCAACCGTTTAAAAGGCAAATTATTATTGCAAGTGGAAGACAAAGGCCGGATTTGGTATGTGGATTTTAATGGCAAGAAATGGGAAGTAACCTGGGTAAATCTGATGGGGCTGTTTCAAAAATTGGCGCTGGGGATTACCAACGCGGATTTGGAGAAGATAGCCAGCGGGGGTTTGGAGTAAAATTTAGATTAAAATATTTATGAACAGCCAAAATTTAATTGCGCATAATTTGAATTTGACAGGGTTTTTTGACTGTGCTATATTTAATTCACTAAAACCGCCCACTCTGTCCTCGCGAGAGGACCCGGTGGGTTTTTAATTTTATAAAATATGATAGAAAATAAAAAACGGCTGGCGGTTTTTATTGATGGCAGTAATTTCTACTTCAAATTGAAATCACTGGAAATTAAAAACTTAAGCCGTTTTAATTTTCGCGGTTTAATTGATTGGCTGGCGCGCGACAGGGAGATTGTCAGCGCTGGTTATTATGTCGGCGTGGTCAGAGCCAAACCAAACGACGAAAGAGGACAAAAATTAAGAAGGGCGCAAAGGGATTTGTTTAACTTTTTAAATTCCAGAGCACAACGAATAACGGTGCATCGCGGATACTTGATGAAAAACGATAACGCTTTTCATGAAAAAGGCGTGGATGTGAAAATTGCCACGGACTTATTGGTGGGCGCTTATGAAAATTTATATGATGAAGCCCTGATTATTTCCTCGGACACGGATTTAATTCCAGCGATGGAAAAAGTAAAACATTTAGGAAAAGCTGTGGAATATATTGGTTTTGGCCATCAACCAGCCTTGGCCATGCAAACATTCGCCACCATCTCGCGTCTGCTGATTAAAGACGAATTAAAATCTTTTATTAACAGTGATGCAAGCGCGGGAACAGAATAATTTTGTTAGGTTGTTCAAAAAATATCGTCGGGTATTACTAACGCTGATTTGGATAAAATAGAAAATGGAAGCTTATAATAATTTTAAAAAATAGAAAATAATTTAAAGATAATATGTCAAAGAAAGCAGGGAAAGAGACAAAAAAACCCAAAAAACAAGCGGCGGGAGATGATTATAATGCCGCGCAGATTACGGTTTTGGAAGGGCTGGAGCCGGTCAAAAAAAGGCCGGGCATGTACATCGGTTCTACCGGACCGGCCGGTTTGCATCATATGCTTTGGGAAGTGGTAGACAATGGCATTGACGAAGCCATGGCCGGCTATGCTAATTTGATCGTCATCACGCTTTTGCCCGACAGCATGGCGGAAGTTTATGACAATGGCCGCGGTATTCCGGTGGATATTCATAAGCAAGCCAAGGTTTCAGCGTTGGAAGTAGTGTTGACTAAGTTGCACGCCGGCGGCAAATTCGGCCAGGGCGGTTATAAAGTATCCGGCGGTTTGCACGGCGTTGGCGTGTCAGTGGTCAATGCTTTGTCCACTTATATGAAAGCCGAGGTTTATCGCGACGGTAAAATTTGGGTGCAGGAGTATAAACGGGGCGTGCCGCAGAAAAAAGTCAAGGCGGTCGGCAGCACTAAATTAAGAGGCACAAAAATTATTTTTCAGCCTGACGCCACTGTTTTCCAGACTACGGAATTTAATTGGGAAACGATCATTGACCATTTGCGCCAGCAGGCCTATTTGAACAAGGGCATTAAAATAAAAATTTTTGACGAGCGGAAAAAAGACGATGCCAAATCGTATGAGTTTTATTTTGAAGGCGGCATCAAATCTTATGTCAGTCATCTTAACACCAATAACGAACCCAAGCACGACAAGGTTTTTTACGCGGAAAAGAGCATGGTGCCGGAGAGAAACAACGGTGAAGGCGGAGCATTGGATTTACGGCCGGTCAATGTGGAAATCGCTTTCCAATACATTGAGGAATATAAAGAATCGGTGTACGCTTTTGCCAATAACATCATCAACGCGGAAGGCGGGATGCATGTAATGGGATTTAGAAGCGCTTTAACCAGGGTTTTGAATAATTACGCCAGAACCAAAGGCTATCTTAAAGAGAAAGACGAGAATCTGTCCGGAGAGGATGTGCGCGAAGGTTTGACCGCTGTGATTTCAGTCAAGGTGGCTGAACCGCAGTTTGAAGGCCAGACCAAAGCCAAACTTGGCAATCCGGAAGTGCGGCAAGTGACGGAAAGCGTTTTTGGAGAAGCCCTGGCGATTTTTTTGGAAGAAAATCCCAAAGACGCCGAGGGTATTATTGGCAAGTGTCTTTTGACAGCGCAGGCGAGAAAAGCGGCTCGGAGCGCGAGGGATGCCATTATTCGTAAGGGAGCCTTGGAAGGGATGACTTTGCCGGGCAAATTGGCGGATTGTTCTTCGCGTGATGCTCAAACTACCGAATTATATATTGTTGAGGGCGATTCAGCCGGCGGCTCGGCCAAACAAGGGCGCAGCCGCGAATTCCAGGCCATATTGCCGTTGCGCGGTAAAATTTTAAATGTGGAAAGAGCCAGATTGGATAAGATGCTGGCCAACAACGAAATTAAATCGTTAGTTATCGCGCTTGGCACTAATATCGGCGAGCAGATGGATATCACCAAATTGCGTTATAATAAAATTATCATTATGACCGATGCTGATGTGGACGGCGCGCACATCAGAACCCTGCTGTTGACTTTCTTCTATCGCTATTTTCCAGATTTAATCCGTCAGAGTCATATTTATATCGCCAAGCCGCCGCTTTATAAATTACAAAAAGGCAAGGAGATGCACTACGCTTACAGCGATGAAGAAAAGGACAAGTTGGTTAAAGGGATGACGGGGGAAAACATAGAAACACAGTCCGCCAATTTCCCAAATAAATTATTCCCGCAAGCGGAAGGCGGATCGCCCCAAGGGCGAAAAACACAAAAACAAGAAATCAAAAAAACAAAAAACCAAGAGGGTGAGGAAATGTCGGAAACGGTAGAAACAGAAGGAGGGGCGGGCGAGGTGGACCAGACCGGGGTGGGCGAAAAAATCGGCGGCGTGAATATTCAGAGATACAAGGGCTTGGGCGAAATGAATCCGGAACAACTTTGGGAAACGACCATGAATCCCAAAACCAGGATTATGCTCCGCGTGGACATTGAACAAGCGGAGAAAGCCGATGAAATTTTTGAGATGCTGATGGGTTCGGATGTGGCACCGCGCAAGAGATTCATTCAGACGCACGCCAAAGATGTAAAGAATTTAGATGTGTAGGTAAGCAGTAAGTAAGTTAAGCGAGTTAAATAAATTAAGTAATTTGCAAGTAGCAGAAGCAAATGGGTCTGTCTTTGTGGTTATTTGTTGTGTTTTGTTGATTGTTTTTTGCGTTTTGATTTTGATTTGCCAAAATAGCGGATGTGTGATAGAGTGGTGTAAAGACCCTCGGGGTCTTTTTAAAGACCAAGATTATTTAATTTTTTAAACTAAATTTTAGCTAAAATATGAACAGTTTAGTCCAATATTTCAAGGATTCCAAACTGGAGTTAAAAAAAGTGGTTTGGCCGACCAGAAAGCAGACGCTTAATCATACGGTTTTGGTGATTGGCTTTTCTGTGGCGCTGGCGCTGTTTTTAGGCTTGGTGGACTTTGGTTTATCAGAACTCGTTAAGATAGTGGTAACTAAATAAAAATATGGCTAGGCAAATATTACACCAGGGCGAAAAGCGCTGGTATGTCATCCATACCTATTCCGGCTATGAAGAAAATGTGGCTAGGAACCTGGAGCAGAGAATAGATTCAATGGATATGCAGAATAAAATCTTTCAGGTTTTGGTGCCCACGGAAAATAAGATCAAAATTAAAGGCGGCAAGCGACATATGGTCAGGGAAAAAATTTTTCCTGGCTATGTCTTGGTTGAAATGTTGGTCGACGATGAATCCTGGTATGTGGTGCGCAACACTCCTAATGTGACGGGGTTTATCGGTTCAGGGACTTTGCCCATTCCCTTGTCAGAGGTAGAGGTTAAGGAGTTGCAGCGCCGGATGGGCGTTCAGGAACCGAAATATAAGATTGACGTTTCGGTTGGTACGCCAGTGAGAATTACCGACGGACCATTCAAGGATATGGATGGCAAGGTGTCTGACATTGACGAAGCGCGCGGCAAGGTGAAAATTTTGGTGCAGATGTTCGGCCGTGAAACGCCGGTGGAATTGGATTTTTTACAGATTAAAAAAATATAAAACAAGCGAGTTAAGTCCGCCGATTACCCAAACTGATTATTCTTGGACAGAGAAGGCGGATCAGCCTATGGCTGACAAGTTAAGCGAGACAAGCCGATTAAATTAATTAAAGTAACATTATGGCAAAGAAAATAAAAGCTTTAGTGAAATTACAGATTAAGGGTGGAGTAGCCAATCCGGCGCCGCCAATCGGGCCGGCCTTGGGCCAGCACGGGGTGGCTATTCAAGATTTTTGCGCTAAATTTAATGAGGCGACCAAGGCGAAAACGGGTGAGGTCGTGCCGGTAGAAATTACTATTTATGAAGATAGGAGTTTTACTTTTGTTTTAAAAACTCCGCCGGCGGCCGAGCTTTTGAAAAAGGCGGCCAAGATTGAAAAAGGCTCCGGCAAGCCATTGACGGAAAAAGTGGGCAAGGTGACCAAAGCCCAGATCAGGGAGATTGCCGAAATAAAAATGCCGGATTTAAACGCGCACGATGTAGAATCAGGGATGAAAATAATTGAGGGCACGGCGAGACAGATGGGGATCATTGTTGAATAAATTCCAAGTTCCAAATCCCAAATTCAAAATAAATTCAAAATTACAAATTAAACGAAAATCTTATGAAAAAATTGTTGCTCTTCTTTATGACTTTGGTCTTGATGTTTTCTTTTGCATCAAGCACTTCTGCAGCTAATAGCATTACCAGCCGCTTAAAAGGCAAACTATTATTGCAAGTTCAAGACAAAGGCCGGATTTGGTATGTTGATCCGGTTGGCTTACAAAAACATGAGGTGACTTTTAGCAATGCTTTAAGTTTATTCCAAAAGTTGGCTTTAGGCATTACTAATGCTGATTTAATTAAAATCCCAGCTGATTTAGACAGCATTAATCCTAATTTAGATAGTGATAATGACGGTTATCCTGATAAAGAAGAATTACAAAATGGTTATAGCCCATATATTGCTGGCTCAAATCAAGGCAGATTTAAAACAGACAATAATTTAGCCGCAAAATTAAAAGGCAGACTATTATTACAAGTTCAAGACAAAGGCCGGATTTGGTATATTGACCAGAACGGCAAAAGATGGGAGGTCACTTGGGGTAATTTGATGAGTTTGTTCAGAAAGCTGGCCTTGGGGATTACGGATAAGGATTTGAATGAGGTGGGGAATGTTGAGACGGCGAATTGGCAGACATATACAAATAGTGAGTATGGGTATGAGATAAAATATCCAAGCGATTTAGTTGTTAACGAAAAGGATAATGCTAATATATTCTTTCTTACTAAAGAAATGTATGATGGATTTAAATCTGGGCAATCTGCAGTGGAGTCAACTTTTTGGATTAATGTTAGTAGTTTTTTAGGAGAGATTTCTTTAGATGAGATAGGAAAAACATTATTACCAAATACGAAAGATTTTCAAAAAGAGTATATTACGGTAGGTGAAAAAAGGTTTTTAAAAATGCACGAACCAGGAGAAGGAGCTGGGACTATTATTTATTATTCTTCTAAGGATAGTTCCCTAATATCATTTGGAATATTAGGGGGATCTAATTTTGATTTAGAAAAAATCCTTTCCACTTTTTCAGCCAGAGGCTGATCCGCCTTTGGCGGAAAATTTTTAGATTAGCAGATTATCTGCCATAATTAACTATGAATCAAAGAGAACTAAATCAGAAATTAAAGCAAATTGTTAAAGACCTAAATCCTTATCAGCCGGAAAAGGTGATTCTTTATGGTTCTTATGCCAGAGGTAATCCTAAAAAAGAGAGTGATATTGATTTATTAGTTATTAAAAAAACAAACAAAGATTATTTTGCAAGTATAAAAGAAGTTTGCCAACTGCTTCGGCCAAAAAAGTATTATGGCACTAATAAATACATTAAGGGTTTAGATCCAATTGTTTATACGCCTTCTCAAATTAGAAAAAGATTGGCCATGGGTGATTTTTTTATTAAAGACATTTTGAGCCAAGGCAGGGTAATTTATGAAAAATCAAGATAATAAAAAATTAGCCCAAGAGTGGTTTCAAAAAGCAGAGGATACTTGGAAGTTCACTCAAGCCGGCTGGCAAGAAACAAAGATTTCATCTGAAGCTTGTTTTGGTTGCCAGCAAACAGTTGAGAAATATTTAAAAGGATATTTAGTCAGCCAGGGAATCAAGCCGGAGAGAACCCATATCTTGTCGGATTTGTTAATGGAATGTAGAAAAATTGACAATAATTTTGAGAAGATAGCTGGCGAGTGCGAAGTATTAACTGAATATTACAATCCGGCTCGCTATCCAATGGATGTGCCAGGAAGTTTTCCTCAAGAAAAAGGCGAGGAAGCCATAAAAACGACTCAAAAAGTGATTAGGTTTATTAAGAGTAGAATTTGAATATAAATAAATTTAGAAATTAAATAAAATCGCATGAAAAAAATATTAGTTTTTTTTGCCGCAGTGGTTGTTATTTTTTATTTCGCCTCAAGTGTTTCTGCTGCTAATAGTATTACCAGCCGCTTAAAAGGCAAACTATTATTGCAAGTTCAAGATAAAGGCCGGATTTGGTATGTTGATCCGGTTGGCTTACAAAAACATGAAGTCACTTTTGCCAATGCTTTGAATTTATTCCAAAAGTTGGCTCTAGGCATTACCAATGCTGACTTAGTTAAAATTCCAGCTGATTTAGATAGTCTTAATCCTAATTTAGATAGTGATAATGATGGTTATCCTGATAAAGAAGAATTGCAAAATGGTTATAGCCCTTACATTCCTGGCTCAAACAAAGGCAGATTCAAAACAGATAATAATCTAGCCACAAAATTAAAAGGCAGATTATTATTACAAGTTCAAGACAAAGGCCGGATTTGGTATATTGACCAGAATGGCAAAAGGTGGGAAGTCACTTGGGGTAATTTGATGAGCTTGTTCAGAAAACTGGCCTTGGGAATTACTAATTCAGATTTAAATCAAGTAGGCGCCACCAACACTGCGGATGGCTGTGGCTCTGGCCATAAATTTATTTCCGAAGATTTAGGCATATCATTTTGTTATCCGGATAAATATGGAAACAATAGTATAGCTGTTAAGCAAGAGAATAATAAGGTTTATGTTTATTGGGCGGGATCTTCCCCTGAAAGCGGCCAATCGGTTGAAATTTTTGAAAAAGACAGAGTAGATACATTAAAGACTGCAATTGAGAAACATTTTCAACTCAGTAATTATAAAGATTGTTCAGTTGATGAGAGTACCACTAAATATAACACCAAAAATGGTGCCACAACCGCGGAGTTGAGCTATCCTTTTAATACTACAAGCGATGGGCCGTGGTTTAGTAGCGGATATTGTCCCGACGGGTATGAGATGACTAACGGTATTAGATATTTTTATACCACACCCAATAGCAATAAATTTTTATTTTTTAGCATCGGCCAATATTCAATTGATTTATCAGACGGGAGAACATGGCAAGATACTATTAAGTTAATTGATTCCACCTTCAAATTTACTGACGAAACTGCTGATTGGCAGATGTATACAAATAGTGAATATGGGTATGAAATAAAATATCCAAATGATTTAGTTATTAATCAAACCGATTCAAACAATGTTACAATAGGTTCCCAAGTAATGTCATATATAGCTATTGAAAGATATCCAAGCAGACAAAACATTGATTTTCAAAGTTTTGTTCAGGAAAAGTTAGTAGAAGATTTTGGCAGTCTATTAGATGTTAATAAAATTAAATGGACAGAATGGGCGCACAAAGAGATTTTTAATCAGTATGTAATAGACGCAGAATTTGAGAATGTGGCAGGCGGTTATACTGGTAATGTAGTTTGGACTTATTTTGCCAAAGGAGATTGGGTGTACAGAATATCAGCTTTACGGGGGTATAATAATATGGACCAAAAAGCATTTCAGAATCAAATCCTTTCCACTTTTTCAGCCAGAGGCTGATCTCCACCTAAGGCGGACAGGCGCCTTTGGCGGAAAATTTTTAGATACAAAAAATAATTCTGGGAATGACGAGGGCGCTGGATAATCATTGCGAAAATTTTTAGAGTAAATGTTTATGAATTCAGCGAAAACCCAAAGCCACATTGCCATCTTTAAGGGCCAACAAATCAGAAAGACCATTTATAATAAAGAGTGGTGGTTTGTGGTTGAAGATATAATCTCTGTTTTGGTTGATACTGTTAATATTAAAGACTACATAAACAAGATGAGAGTGAGGGACCCGGAATTGTCTCCAAAGCCGAGCCGTTCAAACGCTGGCTGGCGCGGGTGGGTTATGAAAGAATTAAAGAAATTGAAGATCCGGAATTGGCCACCAAAAGAATCAGAATGCTTTACAAATTAAAAGGTTATCCGGAAGGTTGGATTGAGAAAAGAATGCGCGGGATTGCCATTCGCGAGGAATTGACAGATGAATGGCAAAAACGCGGAGCCCAATTGGCCAAGGATTATGAAATTTTAAGCGCGGAAATTTCTCAAGCGACTTTTGGCCTGACACCGTCGGAATATAAAAAAGTTAAGGGTCTAAAGAAAGAAAATTTGCGCGACCACATGGGTGATTTGGAATTGATTTTGACCATGCTGGGCGAGCGCACCACCACTGAAATTCACCGCACTAAAGATACTCAAGGTGTGCCGCGCCTGAAAGACGACGCGCGAGTCGGCGGACAAATTGCCGGCACGGCCAGAAAACAGATTGAAAGAAAAATTGGAAAATCAATAATTTCAAAGGGTAAGTTCCTGGGTAACAACAGAAGGATAAATTAATAATTAACTTAGTGGCGTGTTTGTTTGTAAATATTTACAAGCACTCCAATTATAAAACAAAATTTTATGAAGAATCCAATCATTAGAACAATCTATCTTTATCTATTCGCTCTAGTCGGGCTGGGAATGCTGGTTGTCGGCGCCTCCATGATTATCAACCTGGGGTTAAAGACCTGGATCTTCACCAAGGCGGATAGGGCTGACAGTTATGCCGCCAGGCCCACGCCTTTGTATTTAACAAGCGAGACGAAAGGCGTGGAAGATTTGAAAGCGTGCGGCGAGAAATGCAATTTGACTGTCGCGCAGAGAGAGCAGCTAGCTCAATGGCTGACAGATTATAAAAACTGGCAAGAAACAGACGCGGCCAGGGATCCTAATTTTTATTTGGTTCAAAACAGACAAAGACAAGCGTCAACGGCGTTGTCGTTAATTCTGGTGGGTTTGCCGCTGTGGTTATTTCATTGGTCGGTCATTAAGAAAGATAATAGGAAAGAGAAGGCAGAAGTATAGAAAGCATGCGAACATTAGAAAGAAATTAAGAAATTGAGAAATTAAGGGCAAGAGATTTATTGTTTCATTGCTAAATTGTTCTGGTGTTTCAGCGTTTGCACATTTCACTTATTATTTTTTAGCGTTATTTCGTGCTATTATTCGTAGCACTTAGTATATCGTCAGTGGGAGGTTTGGTAGTCGCCAGACCGTTAAGACCACGCAAATTATTATTAATATGAAAAAACAACGGAAGCCAAAGGCCAAAAGATCAAAGAGATATTTGTCGCTGGCCGCCAAGATTGATAGGGCCAGAAAATATGAGTTGGCCGAGGCTGTTGAATTAGTCAAAGAAACAGCCAAAACAAAATTTGATTCTTCGGTTGAAGTTCATGTCAAGCTTGGCATTGATACTCAAAAGGGCGAACAAACTGTCCGCGGGTCGGTTGTTCTGCCGCACGGGACAGGCAAAACAAAGAAAGTCGCTGTCTTTACTAAAGATGAAAAGACCGCCAAAGACGCCGGTGCTGATCTGGTTGGCGCCGGTGAGCTGATTAAGGAAATTAAAACAACCGAAAAAATTAATTTTGATATTGCCTTGGCGACGCCTGATTTAATGAAAGATTTGGCCGGCATAGCTAAAATTCTTGGGCCAAAAGGGCTGATGCCTTCGCCAAAGTCGGGCACGGTTGTCGCCGATAAAGATATGGCCAAGGCTATTGAGGATGTTAAAAAAGGCAAGGTGGCTTTCAGAAACGACGATACGGGCAATGTGCATCAAATTATCGGCAAGGCGTCGTGGGAAGCATCTAAACTGCAGGAGAATTTCAGTATTTTTTTGGGAGCCTTGAAGAAAGCTAAGCCGGCGGCAGTCAAGGGTGTCTTTTTAATGAATATAGCTTTGACCAGCACCATGGGGCCGGCGGTCAAGGTGAATAATTAACTTAAAAAAATATGCCCGAAGAAAGAAAACATTATCGCCCATCATGGGATGACTATTTTATGGCCGTGGCAAAAATAATTGCCACAAGAGGGACATGTGACAGACTATATTCTGGCGCAGTTTTAGTCAAAGACAATCGCATTATATCAACCGGTTATAACGGAGCGCCACCTGGATTGCCCCATTGTTATGATGTTGGGCATTTAATGGAAGAGGGGCATTGCGTAAGAACAATACACGGTGAACATAATGTACTTTTGCAAGCGGCGGTACAAGGCGGTACAAGCACTGTTGGCTCAACTTTATACACAAAATATAATCCCTGTATTCATTGTTGTAAATATGTTGTTGCTTGTGGTGTAAAGAGGGTGGTGATTACAAAGGTTTACAGAAACAGTAAAGCAGTAGATTATTTAAGAGAAGCAGGAGTAAGGGTTGATATTTATCAAGAAGACCCAAAGTGGCGAGAGGAAGTCTTGAAAATTTTTAATGAAGACATACCCGAGAGAATCAATGAGGGCGAGATTAAATTTGAGGAGAAGTAATATGGAAAGACAGAAAATAATTATTGGCATAACTGGAACTTTGGGCGCTGGCAAAGGCACGGTTGTTGAGTATTTAAAAAAGAAAAGTTTTAAACATTATTCGGTGCGGGAGTTTTTGATTAAGGAAATTAAAAGGCAGGGAATGCCGGTCAACCGGGATAGTATGGTGGAGGTGGCTAATGATTTGAGAAAAAAATTTGGACCAGGCTATACCGCCATAGAACTTTATAAGCAAGCGATTAAGGAAAGCGACAGAGCGATTGTTGAAAGCATACGAACGGTTGGAGAGGTTGAAGCATTGCGAAAGAAAGGAGATTTTTATTTATTTGCCGTTGAGGCTAAAGCAGAATTAAGATATGAAAGAATCCGAAAACGAAATAATGAAACTGATCAGCGAACATTTGAAGATTTTATGGCTGACGAAAAAAGAGAAATGAAATTTAGCGATCCGGCTAAACAGAATTTAAAAAAATGCATTGAGATGGCGGATTTTAAGTTTGATAATTCTGGGACTCTTAAGGATTTAGAAAAACAGGTTCAGGATGTTTTAAGGGAGATAGAGTGAGGGTAGGGATTAAATTGGAGTATCTAATTTTACTGGGAGATTAAAATTATTTAAAATTTAAATTATTATTTAAAAAGATGACTTACCAAAAGAAAAATAAATTACATATTGTGGCCGTTACGGCTTTGATTATAAACAAAGAGGGGAAGCTTTTGGTTGTTAAAAGATCGATGAGAGAGATTGCTTTTCCGGGCAGGTGGGCTTTGCCTGGCGGGAAGTTGGAGGATAACGAAACAGTGATGGAAGGATTAAAAAAAGAATGCAAGGAAGAAGTGGGGATTGAGATTGAGAACAAAAAGATTTATGTGGATGATAACGCATTTGTGCGACCAGATAATCAGACAGTTAAAGTTTTTTGTTATTTGGTTTTTGCCAAGGGTTTAGAAGTGAAGTTGAATAAAGATGATTTTGATGAATATCAATGGGCGGGGATAGAAGAGATTGGGGAATACGAGGTTTTGGGCATGGATAGGGAGAAGTTGAATAAGGTGCAAAAGGTTCTAAATTTGTAAATTTAGAAATTGGGAAATTTTTTCTATGTATTTATTTATAAACACAGCCAGTGCGGAATTTATTCAACTGGCTTTAACAGATGGGCAAGGTCAAATTTTGGTTAAAAAAAATATTAAGGCAAAATACAAACAATCGGAAAAATTATTGCCAGGAGTAGAAAATTTATTAAAGGCGTATGGCAATACGCCCCTACGGAAATTACAAGGGATTGTCGTGGTTAAGGGGCCGGGCAGTTTTACGGCCTTGAGAATCGGATTGACGGTGGCCAACACGATGGCTTTCGGTCTTAACATTCCAGTGGTTGGGGTAATGGACGGTGAATTTGAGAAGATTATTGGCGAGGGAATCAAAAAACTAAAAGGTTCAATCGAAGCCCCACACCCCCTTAAAATCCTAGCGGGGCAGGGACGATTGGACCAACAACACGGACGATTGAGCCAGCGCTCCAGTTATGTAATGCCGGAGTATGGGATGGAGCCGAATATCACAATCAAGAACACAATAAAGCAATAAATCAAAAAATCAATAGAATCAGGACTTTCGCGTTTGTCATTCTCGGGCAGGTGACCCGAGAATCCAGGGTCAATGAATTCAATAACCCTTAGATTTCCGCTTGTGCGGGAATGACAGTAAAAGTGCGTAATTGGGGGCAAACGCGAAAGTCCTAAAAATAAGGAAACAAAAACAGGTTTGGTAGCCTGTTTTTTGTTTTGGCTAAAATTGGGCAAGACGAATTATAGTTTTGATTGAGATTGCCGCGTCGCCCCGCATTAGCGCGACTCCTCGCGATTACGGATTGATATTAACCACTTGTTATCCACAGGAAAGTGGTTGAACATTAGAACGAAGTGGTTTATAATGAAATTGGGGTGGGGACAAGTGGTATAAAGTGGATAATACTTTCCCCGCATTTTTTAAGAGAAATAATTAACAAGGCTATGGAGTAAATCTTTTTGGATTGCTCCATTTAATTTTTATAGCATGTTTCTTGGCGAATATTCACATAATATTGACGCAAAAAACCGGTTAGCCATACCAGCTAAGTTTCGGGCTGGGTTAAAAGATGGGGCGGTTATTACCAGAGGTCTGGATAATTGTTTGTTTTTATTCACCAAAAGCGAATGGCAAAGCTTGGCTGGCAAGATTTCGCAGCTGCCATTAAGCCAGGCCAATGCCAGAAGCTTCAGCAGAATGATGCTGATGGGCGCGATGGAAGTGGAATTGGATAAATTGGGCAGGATTCTCATACCTGATTATCTAAAAAAATTTGCCGAGTTAGACAAAAAAGTGGTGGTGGGCGGAGTATTGAACAGAATTGAAATTTGGGACGAGAACAAATGGCGGACATATAAAAATAAGGCGGAAGAGAATGTGGAAGATGTGGCAGAAGGAATGCGCGAATTGGGTATTTAGAAGAGAGGGAATGGGAACATGCGAATAACGATGTGAATGAATGCGAATGATAATGCGAATATTAAAATTTACATTTAGATTGATAACTGTTTAATTGATAATTGATGACGATGCACAAGCCCGTGATGTTAAGAGAGGTTTTGGAATATTTGGACCCCAAGCCGAATCAGAATTTTATTGACTGCACATTCGGGGGCGGCGGACACGCAACGGCGATTTTGGAGAGGATTGGACAAGCTGGGCTGTTGCTCGCCATTGACGCGGACAGCCAGATACTCAAAAATGTCAAATGTCAAATGTCAAATGTCAAATGTGTTAATGATAATTTTAGGAGTCTAAAAAGCATTTATGCAAATAATTTTCCTTATCCAGTTAGCGGAATTTTACTTGACCTTGGTTTATCATCAATGGAGCTAGACGATGAAACGCGCGGTTTCAGTTTTTTAAAAGACGGGCCCTTGGATATGCGGTTTGATAAGGCAAAGCAGGAATTAACGGCTGGCGAGGTCCTTAATAAATACACTCTAGATAATTTAGTAAAAATTTTCACGGAATACGGCGAAGTGCCAATTGGCCGGGCGCGCCAAGTGGCTAAAGCGGTTGTGGAAACAAGGCGCCGCAGGCGGATGGAAACAAACTTTGATTTTGTCGCGGTTATCCTGCAGGCTTTTTACCCGGGTGCTTTTGCCAGAGGAAAAATCAGCGTGACGACAAGGGATTTTTATCACCACAGGAAAAAAATAACGCATCCAGCCACGCAATTTTTCCAGGCATTGCGCGTAGAGGTCAATGGCGAGCTGGCGAGCCTGAAGCTGGTTTTGCCGCAAGCAATGGATATTTTGGAGACTGGCGGAAGATTGGCAGTAATTGCTTTTCATTCTTTGGAAGACAGGATCGTGAAGAAATTTTTTAAAGAGTCCGTCCATGGCGACAGCCCAACATTGCGGTTATTAACGAAAAAGCCGGTGGCGCCTACGCTAGAAGAAATAGCGGATAATCCTCGGAGCCGGAGCGCTAAGTTAAGAGTAGCGGAGAAAAGACACGAAAACACCCGCCCGCCTCGCAAGCGAGAGCGTTGCGGGCAGGCTTGGCTGGGCAATCCAGACGCCGTTTCTTTCCTGTCATTGTCCCGCTCCCGCCTGCCAGCGCCTTGAGCGCAGCGATTGGCGGGCAGGTGGCGGGACAATCCAAACGAAAAATAAACAAAACAGAATTTAAGATTTAAAACTGGATCCTCGGATCTCGTCGTCCGGGAATGACAGAAAAGAATCCGCTAGCTGACGGAAAAGTAATAGTTATAAACAGATGAAATATATAGAAATAAATTGAAATAGGTAGAAATTAAGTAATGGAATAAATAATATGCCAAAGGATAGGCTGGTCAAAAGGAATAGTTCACCAAAGAGCGTCAAACATCAGAGGCGCGGTCTTGGCGTTTTGGGCAATTTCACCATGGCGGTATCTTTTGCGGTTGGTTTATTGGTGATAGGGTCGGGGATTTATTATTTGAATATTTTAAATAACAAGGCCAGGGTTGGCTATGAAATGGCGGAGATGGAAAACAAACTCGCCAAGATAGAAGACGCGAATAAGAATCTGGAAATTGAGATTTCCAGTTTGCGGCAGGTGGAGAGAATTCAGGCAGCGGCGGAGAAACTTGGCATGGTGACTACGGAAAAAACCGAATATTTGGTGGGCAAGAAGGAGAGTTTGGCTAGAAAATAATTTGTTTTTTATGGTGAGAAACAGAAAAGCCAAAAAGATATTTTTCAGAGAAAGAACTAACGTTATTGCGGCGGTTTTTTTTATTTTGGGCGTTTTAATTTTGGGACGTCTTTTTTATCTGCAAATTATAAGGCATAGTGGTTACTTGGAAGCGGCGGACGATCAACACCAAGTGAACCAGGAAATTCTACAGAGCCGTGGAGAAATTTACATGCAGGATTATAAAAATAACAGTCTGGCGCCGTTAGTTATCAATCGTGAGATGGGTATGCTCTATATCGTGCCAAAGGAAATTTTGGAAAAGGAAAAGATGGCAAAGATTCTGGCCGAATTATTAGAAGCAGAGATAGAAGATAGAAAAAAGGTTGAGGCGGAAATTTTGGCTAAGGCAAAAAAACCGGGCGATCCTTATGAGCCGGTCAGGCATAAAATAGAACCAGAATTGGTCGCGAGAATAAAGGGGCTTGAACTCGCGGGCGTGTATTTTTCCGATGAGCTCATCAGATATTATCCGGAAAAAGAGAGTGCCGGACAGCTGACGGGTTTTTTGGGTTTTAATGATGATAAGCAAGAGGGCCAGTACGGGCTGGAAGGCTATTTTGAGAAAGAGTTGGCCGGAGAAAAGGGTAAAATTTTAGCGGACAAAGATTTGTCCGGCAGACTGATCCTAACATCGGAGACAGAGCTAAAAGAGGCGGAGAACGGCTCGGATATAATTTTAACGATTGACAGGGTGGTACAAAGCAAGGCTTATGAATTTATAAGACAAGCGGTAGAGGAAAAGGTGGCGGAGAGCGGCACGATAATCGTGATGGAGCCGAAAAGCGGACGGATTATGGCCATGGCCAATTATCCCGGTTTTGATCCCAATAATTATGGCGAGGTTGAAGATATAAAGGTTTATCGTAATTTGGCGATTAGCGAACCGTACGAGCCGGGTTCCATTTTTAAAATCATAACCATGGCGGCTGGCTTGGACAGTGGGGCGATCGCGCCGGAAGACACTTTTATTGACACCGGAGAAACCAAAATTGGCGCGGAGGTGATTCGCAACGCCGACAATAAAAAGTACGGTCAGATAACCATGACCGGAATTTTGGAAAACTCGGTCAATAACGGCGCGGTTTTTATCGCTTTAAAAACCGGCCGAGACAGTTTTCAAAAATACGCGAGAGGGTTTGGTTTTAGCGAGCTGACCGGCGTTGAACTTATGGGCGAGGCAAAAGGCAATCTTGGCGCTCTGAATAACAAGGGCGATATTTATCTGGCCACAGCTTCGTTCGGCCAGGGGATAACCGTAACGCCAATGCAGATGATTTCAGCTTTGACCGCTATCGTGAATGACGGTGAATTGGTAAAGCCGCGGCTGGTTGATTATATCAGAAAAGAAGATCAGGAAATCAAAAAAAACGAGCAGACAAGCGCGGAGAGAGTAATTTCCGAGAAGACCGCTAGGATAGTCAAGGCAATGATGGTATCGGTCGTGAAAAACGGTCATACAAAAAGCGCGCAAATAGCAGGCTATAATATTGGCGGTAAGACTGGTACGGCTGAAATAGCGAGCAAAGACGGAAAGGGTTATTCCAGTGAGACTAATCATTCTTTTATCGGTTTTGGCCCTTTGGAAAATACCCGCTTCGTGATTTTGGTCAAATTGGCAAAGCCGCGGAAGGGGATATTCGCCGAATCAACGGCAGTGCCGGTTTTTGTCAAAATGGCTAATTTTTTATTGCAGTATTATCAGATAGCGCCGGAGGGGTAGAA
>LCCW01000021.1 GCA_000998185.1 Candidatus Kuenenbacteria bacterium GW2011_GWA2_42_15
CTTTGCGGTCAAGCGCGATATTGTTTTTTTTCAACAAGGGAATAAATTTGGAATAAGATTGGCCGTTTTCCCTTAGGGCGGCGTTGATTTTTATTTGCCAGAGAGCACGATTAACGGATTTTTTTTTGCGGCGATCGGCCAGAGCGTGCGCGCCGGCCAGGTGGCTGGCGGTGATAGCCTGCTTGATAAGATTTTTTCTGCCCCAACGGTAGCCCTTGGTCAGTTTTAGAATGCGGGTTCTTTTTTTGCCGTGCAGGACGCTTCTTTTGACGCGTGACATAAAATAAAGCAGTCAGTTAAATAATTTGTCTGATGACCTTAGCATCAGTTTCGGCCAAAGTCAAATCCCGCTTGCGGCTTCTTTTCTTGGCGCCGGATGATTTGGCGTTAAAATGGTTGCGGTTGTCTTTTGGTTTGATAACCTTGCCGTTTTTCGTCACCTTGAATCGTTTGGCTATCGCTTGAATCGTTTTTCTTTTTTTACCCATATGGTTAAAGTTAATAAGATTATTGATCAATAGTCACGGTAATTTGTCCGCCCTGGCAGGCAATCGGCTGGATTATTTTTATGTTTTTGCCCAGCGAGGCGATGAATTTTTTGATATTTTCAATGGCCAAATCTTTATGCGCTTTTTCCCGGCCCTTGAGAATAATTTCAATCTTGACTTTATGACCCTCGGCGAGAAAGTTAGCGGCTTGATTTTTTCTGGTTTCAAGGTCTTGGCCTTTAATGCGGAAAGAAAGGCGGACGGATTTGAGTTCAGAGACTTTTTGGTGTGCTTTGTTTTTCCGTAATTGTTTTTCCAGTTCGTATTTGTATTGCCCATAGTTCATTATTTTGGCAACCGGCGGCGTGGAATTCGGGAAGACTTCAATCAGATCAAGATCAACCAGGTGGGCGCGTCTCAATGCTTCTTCCATTTTTACGACGCCGACATTATTGCCGGATTCATCAATAAGACGGACCTCGGGAACCCGGATCTCTTGATTAACCTTCATGGGTTTTGCGCTTTCTTTTTGCGGCCTTGGTTTATGATAACGTCGTTGCATAAGATCAAAAAAACAAAAAATCAATAAAACAATAAATCAAGAAAACAAGAAATCAAGAAATCAAGAAAAATTTTTAACGATGGTGGAGACGGCGGGTATTACACCCGCGTCTTGGAAGGCCAATTATAATTGTTTACTAACATAGCCATGTTTGGTTTTCGCGTTTAAAATTAAAACAGGCAAAAATTCTAAACGCAAAGCTTGAGAATATTTCGGCGGACCAAATCAAGCGTTTGATCCATACCTACACCCGAATTTATAACACCCCGGTCTTGGCACAGGTTTACAAGGGGGGCGGCAATAGTATTTAAGCTACTGCGGGAGCGAAGTTTGGAGTTAAAGAAGCAACAAAAGTGCTTATTTTTTCTCTAACAGCGCTCGCGATATTTTTGACACTTATTTGTGCGCCAGTTTTAGCAAGACTGACAACTTGGTTAGCGATTATAGCGGGCGTTTCCAATCGATTTAAAGCGTCCCCATAAATAAAAAGGCTTGAGCCTCTATTTGGTAATTATTATATAGGGAATTAGGTTTTTGGTCAAGGGGGGTGATAATTTTTTTACCCCGTTCAACAAGTAAGTGCAACACTTCTGCTACAATAGAGGTGTATGAAAATAACATTTACTAATTGAGGAAAGAGAAAAGATACAGCAAATGCTTTGGCAAAAAGCCTCAATCAGAACTATTGCCAAGGCTCTTAACCGCCGCCCGGTTTCAATCTCACGGGAGATAAGTTTTCGTTGGTTCAATTTTTTAAATTGAACCTATGGTTTGGTTAGCAATAAACAGACTTTCAATTTGCTCGCAGACTATTAGCATCAGAAAAGTTTTTGTCATTTGTCAAATATTTTAGGCTCAGGCCAGAGACCTGAACCAACGAATATTTAACGGGTGTTGCACTTCAAAGTTGAATGTACTTTTTATCATTTGACAAATAGATGATATTTTGTTATACTTGTTTTAAAGTATAAAAAGTAGTTTTTTATTTTAGCGGTTTTTATATTTGAGCGCTAAAATCGCCGTTATTTTATGGAAAATCAAGACAAGAGCAATATCTTGGACAAAATAATTAAATCGCAAGATGAACAAAAGAAAGCCAGTCTGAATCCGCAAGAGCTGGTTGATTTTCTGTTAAAAGATTTAACTTCAAGGGAAAAAGACATAGTAGCGTCCAGATACGGACTTTTGGGCGGAGAGAAACAGACCTTGGAAAAAATTGGAAAAAGATTGGACATCACCAGAGAAAGAGTGCGCCAGATAGAAAACAGCGCGATTGCAAAAGCGAAACAAACGAGCGGTTGTCAGGAAAAATTGGCGGATTTGTCTTCTTTAATTATTAAGCATATTAACAAAAGAGGTTATATCAGCACTGAAGAGGGTTTGTTGGCGGAGTTTTTGGGCGAAGGCTATGAAGCGCAGAATAAAAATTGCCTGCTTTTTATTTTAGAAAAGTTTCTGGGCGAATCCGTTGAGCCAGTAGAGATCGTGCACACGGAAAAAGCCTGGAAGATAAAAGACAAGGAATTAAAGCATTACGAGCCGGTAATTGACAGCATTAAAAATATTTTAATAAAGAAAAATCAACCACTGGAATTAGTGGAAATTATCAAAGAATTGGAAGAAGAGATTAAGGAAGAGCAAAAAAGTTTGGCAACTGAATTGGAAAGCTGGGAAGTGGCGGTGCATTCTTGTCTTGAAGTGAGCAAGCATTTCAAAAAGAACTTATTCAACAAATGGGGACTGGCTGATTGGCGTTCGGTAAATCCAAAAAGAATGCGCGATAAAATCTATTTAGTGCTTTTGAAAGACGGCCAGCCTTTGCACTACAAACAAATTACCGAGAGAATCAACGAGGAAGGTTTTGACCGCAAGGTGGCGCATCCGGCCACGGTGCATAATGAATTAATTTTAGACGAACATTTTGTTTTGGTAGGTCGGGGTATTTACGGTTTGGCCGAATGGGGTTATAAACCGGGAGTGATTGCCGATGTGGTGGCGGGAATATTGAAGAAAG
The DNA here is from genome assembly GCA_000998185.1 of Candidatus Kuenenbacteria bacterium GW2011_GWA2_42_15. Classification (GTDB taxonomy): domain Bacteria; phylum Patescibacteriota; class Patescibacteriia; order UBA2196; family GWA2-42-15; genus GWA2-42-15. Next base: position 3,065 of record LCCW01000021.1, read on the forward strand.
CAGACGGACCTTTGAGCAAGCAGGAAGTCATTGACGAGGTTTTGAAATGTCGGCAAGTGAAAGAGGGGAGCATTAATTTAACTTTGTCAGACAAGGCGCTTTTTTTGAGAGGCGAAGACGGCAGGTATGCTTTGAGAAAACAGTCTTAAGGTGGTATAATTAAAATGCCACAATAGCCATAACGATTTTAAGAGATTGTGGCCGTTGTGGCATTTTTGATTTTTAAGCTAAATTATGTCATTTGATTTTCAGACGATTATCCAAAACTTAGAAACTATTTTTTTAGAGTTGGGGCAACGCCACCCGGCTGAAATTATGGTGATTTTATTTTTGAAAGGCGGTTGGGTGCTTTTTGCCATCGCAATTGCCCGCGGTCTGTGGTGGGTTTATGTGTACAATATCCAGGGTAAATACTTTGGCAGTGTCAAGTGGGCGCTTTTAGCGATTGACATACCAAAAGAAAATTTGCAATCAATCAAGGCGGTAGAGCACATTTTCGCGGCTTTGTGGCCATTTTATGAAACAAGAAATTTAATAGAAAAATATATTGAAGGTAAATTTCAGTTGGCTTTCAGTTTAGAAATAGTGAGCATCGGCGGATACACCCAATTTTTAATCAGGGTGCCAGGCAGCCATAAAGACATCGTAGAGGCGGCTATTTACGCGCAATATCCCAAGGCGGAGATAACCGAGGTGGAGGATTATGCCTTGAGATATAGAAACTTAAGATTCCCGTCAGAGGAGCATGATTTATGGGGCTCGGAATTTACTCTGATGAAGCCGTCGCCGTATTTGATAAAAACCTATCCATCGTTTGAGGATATTCTGACGCAGACATTTGCTGATCCAATGGCTTCAATGTTGGAGGTTTTCGGCAAAATCGGCAAAGAAGAGGAATTGTGGCTACAGCTCGTAATTACTCCAATCAAAGACGGCTGGAAAAAAGAGGGTTATAAAATAATCAACAAAATAATTGGCGCCAAGCCACCAAGCGAGCAAAAAGGAGGCGCGTTGCAGGCGGCGCTCATACCTTTACATTATGTGGCTAATCTTTTTCATGAGTTGATTGTCTACGGACTAGGGTATGAGATGGGCCAAGAAATAACAACGACAAAAGATAACGGAGCGCCGAACAAGATGCTTTATCTGACGCCGGAGGAAAAGAACGCCGTGGAAGGTATTACCAAAAAAATCAGCAAGATCGCTTACCAGACGAAGTTGAGAATAGTTTATCTGGGGAAGAAGGGCAAGTTGGTGAAACCAAGAGGGGCTGGCGCGTCTATTGGTATGTTGCAGCAGTTTTCGGCCGTTGACCAAAATTCTTTTATGCCGATTATGAAAACAATGACCAAGGCTAATTATTTTTTTGTGAAGAGGCGCGTTACTGCCAAACAAAATAACATCTTGAGAAATTTCAGGAACAGGAGCCAAACTGGCGGCTGGGGCCGGGGCTTTATTCTAAATACGGAGGAATTGGCTTCAATTTTTCATTTCCCAGTGCCGGAAGCAGTTAGAGAAGGAGTGAAGCGAGTGGCGTCCAAGAAGGAAGCGCCGCCAATAGATTTGCCGGATGTGATTTTCGCAGATGAGCAGACGGAAAGCAATGGCCGCTATATGAACCATTTGCATAGCAGGAGCGCTAAGGCGGAACCGCCGAGTAATTTGCCGGTGTGAGAACGCAGAAACACGGAAAACACAAAAACACGGAAAGCACGAAAACACAGAAAGCACATAAAGCACATAAAGCACATAAAGCACGAAAACACAAAAAACACAGAAACACGGAAACAAAAAACAGCTAACAATTAGCAAGGAACAAGGAAAATACAAGAAAGCAAGAATCAGGAATTAGGAGAAATTGGAAATTAGTAATTAGTAACCAGAAACTAGGAAAGGCAACAGAGAAACAAATAGAGACAGATGGAAGCTGAGAAAATAAGGTTTTATTATGATTGAGCAAGCCAATGACAATGACATAACATATTTTGCCGAAACCAATTTTCGCAATGAGCGGAGAAGGTTTGGCATCAAGCGCGATGATAGAAGGCGCCATTTTTATGTGGTGGGGAAAACCGGTATGGGCAAGACAGCCATGCTGTTCAATATGATCATTCAAGACATTCAGAGAGGCGAGGGAGTGGCAGTGGTGGATCCGCACGGAGAATTAGTGGAAGATTTGTTAGATTTTATTCCGCCCAAAAGGATAAATGATGTTATTTATTTGAACCCTTCGGATTTGGAATATCCGATAGCTTTTAATATTTTGGAAAGCGTTGACGATGAATACAAACACTTGGTGAGCTCGGGGCTGATGGGCGTTTTCACTAAGATTTGGGCTAATATGTGGTCGGCTAGAATGGAATACATTTTAAATAATTGTATTTTGGCGTTATTGGATTCGCCGGGCAACACGCTACTTGGCATCAATAGACTTTTAGTTGATAAGGAGTACAGAAAAAAAATCGTGAGCAAAATTAAAGATCCGGTGGTAAAAGCTTTTTGGGTGGAGGAGTATGCCAACTATAACGAGCGATTCAGGACCGAGGCGATCGCGCCAATCCAAAATAAGGTGGGCCAGTTTTTGTCCAGCGCCGTGATCAGAAACATCGTTGGGCAATCAAAGTCCACGATTGACATGAGAGAGATAATGGACAACCGGAAAATTTTGATTTTAAATTTATCAAAAGGCAGAATCGGCGAGGATAATTCGGCGCTTTTGGGCGCTATGATGATCACCAAGATTCAATTAGCCGCGATGAGCCGCGTGGATATACCAGAGAGCGAGAGAAAAGATTTTTATTTATATGTTGATGAATTTCAAAATTTCGCCACGGAGTCATTCGCCGACATCCTGTCAGAGGCGCGTAAATATCGTTTAAATTTAATCATGGCTCATCAATACATAGCGCAACTGACCAGCGTTTCAGGCGGGGGCAGGGTCACAAAAGTAAAAGACGCGGTTTTTGGCAATGTTGGCACGATAGCTATGTTTAGAATCGGCGCGCCTGACGCGGAGGAATTGATCAAAGAGTTTGAACCGTATTTTGTGGAAGAAGATTTGGTTAATTTGACAAAATATCATATTTATTTGAGACTAATGATTGACGGGGTGGCTTCCAAGCCATTTTCAGCAACAACTTTACCGCCAACAAAAATTGAGAGTAAAGGAGCGAGAGAGAAGGTTGTCCAGGTGTCGCGTGAGAGGTATGCCAACCGCAAAAGCGAGGTGGAAGAAAAAATAATGCGTTGGTCAGGGCTTGAGGAGATGATGGAAACATCAGCCAAGGAAGCAAAACTAGAAGGCGACGAAGCGATTTATCGGGCCAATTATGTGACCAAGCAGATGGCTGTTAAAGCCAAAGACGATGAGCATAGAGAGCAGGAAGGTGAAACTGGAAAAAAAGAAGCAACGGAGATAAGTTCAGAAAAAGCGGGTAAGACCACAGCCGTATGCGACAATTGCGGCAAAGCGGTGAACATCAAGTTCAAACCGGATAATAAGCGGAATGTTTTTTGCAAAGAATGTCTTAAAAAATTTAAAAGTGGAGAAATCGACGCGGATAAACTGTTGAAGAGAAATCTAGCCCAAGAAGAGGTGAAAGACGATGGGGTAATTTATCCTCAAACTATAAAAAATATCAGTCAGGCGGTTGGCAATGTGAGCAAAGACCGTGGAGACAACCAGAAGGTGGCGCCTGGCCAAGTGGTGACTTTAGAATAGTTTTGTAGTCATCTCAACCAATATGTGGGAAGCAATTGTTCTTGGAATAATACAAGGGATAACGGAATTTTTGCCCATTTCTTCAAGTGGGCATTTAATATTGATCCCAAAAATTTTTCATTGGAGCGACCCTGGTTTGGCCTTTGACGCGATTTTACATCTAGCAACCGCGGCAGCGATTATAATTGTTTTCAGCAAAGAGATAAGCTTGTTTTTCGGCGGTTGGCAGCGTGGTAATAATTTTTTTAACGCGCGCGCGAGTTGGAAATTTTTAGGTTTGATTGTTTTGGCATCCGTGCCGGCGGCTGTTTCGGGAATACTTTTTGAAGTCGAGGTTGAGAGCACATTAAGGTCAACCTTGGTGGTTGCCCTAGCGTTGATAGGCGGGGCAATCTTTTTGTTTTGGGCCGACAGATATATTGAAAAAGCGGCAAAGAAAACAGCCGCGTTAAAAGAGATCAGGTGGCAGCAAGCGCTCGTTGTTGGTTTATGCCAGGCGGTCGCTTTGATCCCCGGGACATCAAGGTCAGCGGCCACTATTACCGGAGGAATGTTTTTAAAGATGAACAGAAAAACAGCAGTGAAATTTTCTTTTTTGGTCGGTTTGCCGGCAGTTGCCGGCGCGGGTTTTTTTGAGTTGATAAAATTGGCGAGACTGGGAACTTTGAGCCAAGACGGAGCCATTTTAAGCCTTGGTTTTTTGAGCGCATTCGTTGCCGGGATACTGTCTTTAAGACTGCTTTTGTGGTTGGCTGACCGGACAAATTTCAATATCTTCGTTATCTACAGAATTGCGCTCGGAATCGTTTTGCTTTTATTTTTAAAGAGCTAATAAAACAGATTAATGAACTACCGGACCAAATACAGAATATTGGAGATAATTCCGGCCAGCTTGGTTTGGGCGATTTTTTTGTTAGTGATAATTTTGTCTTTTGTCAGCCCGATTACCGCCATTTACATCATTATCGTTTTTGATCTTTTGTGGCTGGTCAGAATCAGTTACTATGTTTTATATTTAATTTATTCATGGTTTCTTTACCGACGGGCAGTCGGGATTGACTGGTCGCAGAAGCTAAAAGAAAAAGAAAATTATGACCGTTTGTACCACCTGGTGCTGCTGCCCACTTATCGCGAGCCGAAAGAGGTAATTTATGCCGCGACGGAAGCTTTGGCCAAGGCAGATTATGATAAAAAGAAAATAATAATTGTCTGGACAAGAGAGGAGCGGGGCGAAGTGGAAGAATATAAAAAATGGGCGGCCGAGTTGCGAAAAAAATACCAAGACATTTTTTATAAATTAGAATTTTATATTCATCCGGTGCCGCCGTTGACTGAAATGCCGGGCAAAGGCTCCAATGCCAAATGGGCGGCCAAGAAAGCGCGAGCGGAGATACTTGATCCGGCCGGTATCGCTTATAGTCATGTGATTTTGTCTCTTTTTGACAGCGACACCGTGCCGCATGAAAGGTTTTTAGCTTGTTTGGCGCATACTTATTTGAGTCAAAAAAACCCAGTGCAAACGGCTTATCAGCCCATAGCTTTTTATTTTAATAACATCTGGGATGCGCCGTCCTTCAGCCGGGTGGTTTCCAACTCCACTACTTTTTGGTTGATGGCGGAAATGGGCAGGCCGGAAAGATTGGCCACCTGTTTTTCTCATAGTATGAGTTTTGAAGCTCTACAGGCGGTTGATTTTTGGGATACCGCTTCAATTGTTGAAGACTCCAGAATATTTTTACAGTGTTTTTATTATTATGGCGGCGACTACAAAACAGTGCCAATTTATGTGCCGGTGTATATGGATACGGTGTTGGGCGAAAGCATTTGGGAGACTATTAGATACCAATACAAGCAGATGCGTCGCTGGGCTTATGCGGTAGAACACATTCCTTATCAAATAGTGAGTTGGTTTAAACACCCAGAGATCAGTCGCTGGAAGAAACTTCGTTTTTTGTTTATGTGGGTTGAGGGCGGGTTCTCTTGGGCAACGGCGCCAATTATTATTACCATTATGGGTTGGTTACCTCTTAGGATAGCCGCTTGGCGCGGGCTGGAGAATGTTTTAGTGCAGCAGTCGCCTTTGGCTTTGGGCAGGATTATGACTTTTTCAATGGCGGGAATTATTATCGGAGGGTTTTTGGCGACCATTATGATGCCCAAGATGCCCAAACAAAAAAAAGACGCTTGGCGCTGGATTTTTGTGGTACTGCAATGGGTTTTAGTGCCCGTGACCATGGTTGTTTTCGGTTCAATACCGGCGATTGAGGCCCAGACCAGATTGGCCTTGGCAAAATATCTGGGATTTGATGTGACCAAAAAGGTGAGAAGGTAGGCGGGTAGGGTTGTAGGAAAGTAGGATAAATAAAAATAAGCGGTTTAGCCGCTTTTTAAAATTTCTAATTTCTCAAACGAAAGTTTTGGAAATATTATTTCAAATAGCCGTTGATGAAGCTTCGCGCGTCCATAGGTTTTTTGCCGGGTGGCTGGAGCAAATTTATTTTCAGGCAGGTGCCATTGGCACACTGGAGAAAAAGGTTTTGGTTTTGAACAAACAAGGTCAGAGGCGCATTGGTCTGGCTGGTTAAATCAGTTCGTTCTGTATTGAGAAGCTTCAAACCGTTGGTGAGAAAAATTCCGGGCCAGGGAGTGTAGGCACGCCACATATTATAGGTTTCTTCGGCGGTTTTATTTACAGGGATAAGGCCGTCTTTTTTATTGATCAAGGCGGTATAGGTGGCGCGTGAGTCATCCTGGGAGACGGGCGTAATTTTGCCTTGAATAAAATCGGGCAGTATTTTTTGGAGCAGCGCGGCACTGAGTCCAGCCATGCGCAGACGAAGGGTGGCATGATTATCGTCTGGGTTGATACTGACAATTTGTTGAGCGATGATCGGGCCTTGGTCAAGCAGTGGCATGAGCTCAATGATGCTGATACCGGTTTCCCGGTCGCCGTTTAAAAGCGCGGTTTGCATGGGGCTGGCTCCGCGGTATTTGGGCAGGAGCGAGATGTGTATGTTCAGCGGTTTGTATTTGGGAAGATTCAAAATCGCGGTTGGGATAATTTGGCCGTAGTCAGCCACGATGAAAATGTCGGCGTTGATTTTTTTTAGCTGATGAATAAAATTTTGATCCAGTTTTTCGGGTTGCAATACCGGCAGATGGTGTTTAACGGCCAGCAGTTTGACCGGCGGGGGAGTGATAACATGTTTTCTGCCGATTGGTTCATCGGGTCTCGTGACAACACTGGCTACGGATGACTTGAATTCAGTTGAGTCCAGTAACGCGGAGAGTATTGTGGCCGCGAAGTCGGAGGTGCCGAAGAAAACAAGACTAGGGTTGTTGTTTGACATTGACTTTATGAACTTGATAATTAAACAGGCAAACAATTGTCGGTAGTATCGCGATTAAGCTTGCGGAACAAAGTGGAGCGAATTTGGGTGAAGAAATTTTTTTGCTCCTTTTTATATTTTAGAAGAAAAATTCCTAAACTGGACATTCTTCGTTATCGGATGTAAAAAAAATTTTTTTAATTTTTTTCAATATTATTTTGGGCTATTTTTTATTTTGAACAGTGTGGTGAATTAAATCCAAGGGGTATCGCTTGCCGTCAAAATAATCCCTAACCAACCGTTTAATATCCATATCTCGCAGTGTTGAATTATCCATTCTATAAATTTCTTCTGGCGTAAACCACTTAAGATCAGCGATGTCATCGTGAAATTTTTTTTGCTCGTCCGTATTAATATCTCCTACAAAAATTATTTTAATGGCATGCGGCGTTCCATTGAGCTGTTCTTCTATATCTTTACGAACAAGGGAATAGATTCGCAAAATCGCTGTTGGGGTAAAAGTGAAGCCTGTTTCTTCTTCAACCTCTCTTTTTGCTCCTACTATCGGATTCTCTCCAACATCAAGCCAACCCGCGGGCTGATTCCATTTACCCTGGTCTGGTTTATCCTTGGCTTGTTCTTGAACTAAAGCGATTTTGCCATCCTTTTCTATTAAAGCTCCGACGACGCAGAATGTTTGTGAAAAAATGCGTGGCATATAGTTGATGTTAAAAAATAAAAAATATTTTTATGTTAGATGGCTAGCGCAATTCGTTCACTTTACAATTTTATCAATAAAAAGAATACCGTCCAGATGATCTATCTCGTGCTGGATGATCCTGGCTATAATATGACGGACGGCGAGCCGACGCGGCTTGCCAGCCTCGTCAAAAAATTCCGCCTTTATTTTTTTATGCCTTCTGACTTTGCCGTAAATTTTCGGCACGGAAAGGCAACCTTCCTCGGCTATTTCATGGCGCCATGATTTTTTGGTGATTTTCGGATTAATCATTATTTTTGTTTCACCCTCAAAATCAACGGTGATAATTCTTACGGCCTGGCCGGCTTGAGGCGCGGCCAGACCAATGCCGTTAGCGCTGGCCATGGTCTCCTTGAGATCTTTGAGAAAATTTTGCCAAAACTGATCTGCCAAGAGCGACAAATCAAAGTTTTTTGACTTCTGACGCAGGAATTCTTCGTTTTTTGGGATGGTTAAGACCTGGAGGATCATATAATAATTTTCTAGCTAATCAAGCAAGGTATGGGGGTGAACATCAATAATGGCTTCGGACGGAATCAATTTTAGGAGTGGTTGTAAATCAGCGATATTTTTTAGTTTCAGGATGATGTTAAATTTGTATCGCCCGCGTATCTTGCGGCGCATGATTGGCATGGGACCGCTGAAAAGGATGTTTTTATTCAAAGTAGAGATTTTTTGGACAATTTTTTGGGCGTTATTTTTGGCCCGACCTTCTTTCTGATCCAGCATACTGATTTTTATCAGATTAGTGAAAGGCGGGTAATCAAATTTTTTTCTAAAGTCCAACTCGGATTTGTAAAATTTATCTGGTTTATTATTCGCAATGGCTTGCATGATGGTGGAATTCGGACTAAAGGTTTGAAGAATTATTTTAGCATTTTTATTGGCGCGGGTCAATAAATAAATAAGGGTTTGGTAAGCCCGTTCGTTGGTCATAAACTCGGCATGCTGCCAAAGCTGATCGGCGTTAATAATACCCAAAAGGCCAATGCGGTCCCAGTTTATTTTGTCTATGGCAAATTCGGTGCCGACAATGATTTGGGGAGCGTCTGGGTTTCCAGGCTCGCGGCGGCCATTTTTGACCAGCATAGAAACAGAGGAGAATGGAAATATCTTTTGGAGATTGTTGGCGATTTTTTCCACGCCAAGACCCGTGGACTTTAATTTTGGCCCGCCGCAGATCGGGCAAAAAGGCGGCAGATCTTCTGCGTGTTTACAATAATAGCAAATGAGTTTATTTTTTTTTTCTTTAATCAAAGGCAGTTGGCACGATGGACACTTGAACACATAACCGCAATCGGCGCAGCTGTTGTTTGACGCTTCGCCTTTTTTATTGATAAAAATAAAAGAATCCTGACGCGAGTCCGTTGTTTTTTTAAGGCCGCCAAGCAAGGGATCGGAGATAAAGGTGTAGTTTTTATTTTGAAGTTCATTTTCCAAATTAACGGCAGTAATTTCAAGCCGGTTTGTTTTTTTTCTCGGGCGGAATTCGTAATAACTATTGACCGAGGGCGCTGGAGAAGAAAAAATCAGGGGCACTTTACAGAGACGATTGATCGCTTCGCAAATTTTTTTCACCTCATAGCGGGGAGTGAGATCGTATTGTTTGTGATCTCTTGAATGCTCGTTATCAATAATAATCAGACCCAAGTTAACGAAGGGGAAAAAGCAGGCTGAACGGGTGCCGATGAATATTTTTTTCTCGTTGTTAATCGCCGTTTGCCAGGCGGCGACATATTCGGCACGGGGTAATTTGCCGTGAAGAGGGATGAAAGTTTCGGGGTTGATTTTCAGGTCATGGGCCAATTGGTAAATATCGGTGATTTTGGGCGCGATAATCAAGATCTGTTTTTTATCCAGCAGCCGATTGACCAGTTTTTGATAGCGCATAAGACGCTCTTTTCGGCTGTTCCACCAGAAGTATTGAGTCGGCGCTTGGCCAATGAGCGCGGTTTTTGGCAGGATGGCAGGCAGGTTATTCCATTCCGATTTTATAATTTTTGGCAGACTATGATGGACGAAGAGCGAAGCGGAAACCGCGTAATATTTGGCCAGGTCAAGGAACAATGAAAGTTGCTGGGGAGTAAAAACAATTTTTTCGCTGATTAATTCCCGGATGTGTTTTAGCCGGTACGGAGCAAGCGTTTTTTTACCCAAAGAAGCGACCAGCCCCGGGACAAATGAACTACGGAGCGGAACAGAAACCAGTTGGCCAACTCTAATTTTATTCTGCGTGTCTTTTGGCACGAGATAGCTAAGGGATTGGAGCTGGCGAGGCAGTTTTTTGGTGGGGATTATTTCAGCAATCATGTTTGTAATATACCACAAAAACATGAAAGCACGAAAACACTAGAACATTAAAACACAACAACAAGGAGCAATTAGCAAGGAATAAGGAAAACAAAAGAAATTGAGAAATTGAGAAATTAGAAATAAAGGGCAATTAGAAAGCAGAAATGACATCAGGGAGTTGGGCGCCTTCTTGACTTGGGGCGGTTAAGGGTGTATAATGCTGGCAAGTTATTTTATTGTTTTTATTTATGGTCAAGATGATCAAGGTCAGAGGAGCAAGAGCGCACAATTTAAAAAATATTGATGTTGACATTCCTAAGGATAAGTTAGTGGTAATAACCGGTCTTTCCGGTTCTGGTAAATCAAGCTTGGCCTTTGACACGCTTTATGTTGAAGGGCAAAGACTTTATGTAGAGAGCTTATCAGCTTATGCCAAGCAGCTCTTAGGTTTGAAAGACAGAGCTGATGTTGATAAAATAGAGGGCTTGTCGCCGGCCATAGCGATTGATCAGCGGCCGGCTACCAATAATCCGCGTTCAACCGTTGGCACCATGACGGAAATTTATGATTATTTGAGGGTTTTATTTGCCAGGGTCGGGGTGCCGCACTGTTCCATTTGCGGCGAGGCAATAAATAAACGGACAAAAGAGCAGCTGAAAGAACAAATTTGGCGCTTGCATAAAGAGGAAAGTGTTTTTTTGTTGGCGCCAGTAGTGATCAATAAAAAAGGTAGCCCAAAACACATTTTGGAAAAAATGAGAGACGCAAAATACGGCCAAGTAAGGTTGGACGGATATTTTTGTTCTATTGAGGAGGCGTTGCAGACGGAGGGAGATAAAAACAAAAAGCATTTCATAGAGATTGTGATCGGTGGTTTCGGGAGTGAAGAAAAAAAAGAACGAGACGGAAATTTGTTTTACAAATCTCTAGACAGGGCATTTGATTTGGGCAATGGCACGATTGCGGTTTACGCCACGGAAAAAGAACAAACTTATGTTTATTCCAACAGCCTAACTTGCCCGAAGTGCAATGTCGGCCTGGCATCGCTTGAGCCGAATATTTTTTCTTTCAATTCTCCTTTGGGCGCCTGCATTGAGTGCGGCGGACTGGGCGTGAAACTGGAGGTGGATTTGGATTTGGTAATTCCCAATAAAAATTTATCTCTAGTCGAAGGCGCGGTCAGAGCGTGGAGCAGAATGAGCGGCAATATTTATGAAAATCAGATGTCTAATATCGTTGATCTGGCAAGGCGTCATGGCTTTTCCATTGAGACGCCGGTTAAAAGTTTTGAAGAGAATCATCTTAAGGCTGTTTTTTACGGAGATAAAAGTGAGGGACGGGGCGGCTACGAGGGCATAGCTAATGTTTTACTTAGAAAATACAAAGAAACAGAATCGGAGTATGTCAGGGGTGAGATTGAAAAGTATATGAGCGTGAAAAAATGCGGCGAGTGTCATGGCAAGAGATTGAAATCGGATGTGCTTAATGTTTTGATTGGCGATAAAAGTATCAGCGATTTGGCCCAGATAAACTTAAAAGGGATAGTGGATTTTTTTAAGAGAGCAAAATTTACAAAACGGGAAGAAAAAATCGCCTTACCATTGATTAAAGAAATTAGCCGCCAATTGCAAGTGTTGCTAGATATTGGTTTGGATTATCTGACTTTAGATCGTTCAGCCGCGACCCTATCAGGTGGCGAGGCGGCCAAAATTAGACTGGCCACCCAGATTACTTCAAAGTTGACGGGTGTTCTTTATGTTTTAGATGAACCGTCAATCGGCTTGCATGAGCGTGACAATAATAAACTGATCAAGATTCTCAGGGATTTGCGCGACTTGGGCAACACCGTGGTGGTGGTGGAGCATGACGCCACGATCATTAAGGCGGCTGATTGGGTGGTGGACATGGGGCCTGGCGCTGGCAAGCACGGCGGGGAAGTAGTGGCGGCTGGCAGAGCGGCGGACATTAGCAGACAAAAAAAATCATTAACCGGTGATTATTTGGCTGGGAGAAAAACGATACCAATGCCAAACCAAAGAAGGAGCGGCAACGGCAAGCGGCTGGAGATAAAAGGAGCGCAAGAATTTAATTTGAAAAATATTGATGTGGCAATGCCTTTGGGTAAGATGATCTGCGTGACCGGAGTGTCTGGTTCGGGCAAGTCAACTTTAGTGGAGGATATCTTGTCCAGAGGTCTGGCCAAGCATTTTTACCAGACTAAAGACGCAATTGGCAAACACCAAGAGATTAAAGGGTTGGAATTTATAAACAAGGCGGTGACTATCAACCAATTACCGATTGGCAGAACGCCAAGGTCAAACGCGGCAACTTACACTGGGGTGTTCACTAATATTCGGGAATTATTTGCCGAACAGCCGGAGGCGCGCATTAAAGGTTTGGACCAAGGATATTTTTCTTTTAATGTGAGAGGCGGCCGGTGTGAAGCTTGCCAAGGCGACGGCACGACGAGAGTGGAAATGAATTTTTGGCCCGATTTATATCTGGAGTGTGAGGAATGTCATGGCAGAAGATATAACAGTGAAGCCTTGGAGGTTTATTGGCGCGGCAAAAATATCGCCGATGTTTTAGAGATGACAGCGGAGGACGCCCTGGAATTTTTTAATGAACTGCCCTTGATAAAGGCGAAACTAAAAGTTTTAAATGAGGTTGGACTGGGTTATCTCCGTTTGGGCCAGCCAGCGCCGACTTTGTCCGGTGGAGAAGCGCAAAGGGTGAAATTGGCAACCGAATTGTCCAGGCGCGACACTGGCAAGACTGTTTACATTTTGGACGAACCGACAATCGGTTTGCATTTTGAAGATGTTAGAAAGTTGCTGAATATTTTAAATAAACTGGTGGACAAAGGGAATACGGTTATTGTGGTTGAACACAATATGGAAATGATTAAGTGCGCTGATTATGTGATTGATTTGGGACCGGCAGGGGGAGACAAGGGGGGAGAGATTGTGGCCGTGGGCACGCCGGAGGAAGTGGCAAAAGTGAAAAGGAGTTACACGGGGCAGTTTTTGAAAGGGGTATTGCAGAATGCTAAGACACAGAAAGCACCCGCCCGCCTCGCAAGCGAGAGCGTTGCGGGCAGGCAGTAATCAGAAAGCAGGGGCGTGGTTTGCTTTTTTGGCCCTTTTTATCTAAAATTAAGCTATGAATGCAGATTTGGGAAAGGCCATTTTTTTAACGATAAGTTATTTTGATTTTTTTGATTATCCACTGGGGGCCGGGGAAATTTTTAAATGGCTTTTTTGGAATAAAAAGGAAACATTAGGCGGCAAGGACGCAAGAGCGGCTATTGATGTTTTGGTTGGCAGAAGCAAAATCGTCTTGATTGACGATTTTTATTTTTTGCCGGGCAGGGAGGATATAATTAATTTAAGGGAAAAAAGAGAGCAGGTAAGTTATCAAAAAATCAGGAAGGCGCGGAGAATGGCGAGGCTGCTCGGCTTTATCCCTTTTATTAAGATGATCGCCATTGTCAGCAATTTAGGATATTTAAATGCAGATAAGGAGGCGGATATTGATTTATTTATTGTGGCGGAAAAAGGAAAGATTTGGGCAGTCAGATTTTGGTCAGTGATGTTGATGAAAATTTTGGGACAAAGGCCAAGTAAAAAAGGAATGAAAGATAAAATTTGCCTTTCATATTATGTCAGTGCAGATAATTTGAATTTAGAAAAGACCAAAGTAGGCGAGCCAGACGCGCATCTTTGTTATTTGGTGGCGCAATATTTGCCAATCTACAGCGAGGATGATATGTGGCCGAGATTTGTTGAGGCCAATAAATGGCTTAATGAATATTTGCCCAATTTTAAATACGGAGAGTCTGACAGGAGATTTATCATAAAACCAAAATTGGTTTGGTTGAAAAATTTGATCGCTAAAACAGAATTGGGTTTTGAGCAGAGATTTTACAAGGAAATTCAGATGAGAAAAATGCCAGCAGAATTAAAGCAAGCGATGCATCAGGGGGATAAAAAAGTAATAGTTAATGATCAGATGCTTAAACTGCATTTGAATGATAAAAGAGAAGAGATAAACTCAATAATTTCCAATTTTTCAGCCCAAGGCTGATCCGCCTCTGGCGGACAATTTTCAATTTCTCCGCCAAGTTTCCTTGCGAATAATTCACATTCGTGGAAGGCGGATCACCCGAAGGGTGGCAAACAATGATTCAATGATCAAATTTTCAATTTCAAAAAAATACACAAGTATACCAGAATATTTATTTTATTTATTCGTGTTTTTGTTGCCCTGGCAAACAAGGTGGATTTTTCACGACTCGTTTTATCAAGGAGAGGTTTTTGAGTATGGGAGAATCAGTTTGTATTCTTTTGATATTATTCTCATTGTTTCATTGTTATATTGTTTCATTGTTGAATTAAAAAATTTAACAGTTAAGAAATTAAGAATATTTAATATTGCTTTAGCGCTTTACTGCCTTATTGTTTTATTGTCAGTCATCTGGGCTGACGAGAAATTGATTGCCTTGTATTGGGGGATAAGGATGTTACTCGGCTGGGGATTATTTTGCTTGATTCAGAAAATTGATTTTTCGCGCTTGAGACTGGCTATAGTGGTGGTTATAGCCGGGGCAATGCAGGGTCTGCTTGGCATCTGGCAGTTTTTAGATCAAA
>LCCW01000022.1 GCA_000998185.1 Candidatus Kuenenbacteria bacterium GW2011_GWA2_42_15
AATTTAGAATTTTATTAGAAATTAGAAATTTTTTAATCGTTTTTTAATAATATACTTCTTTATTTCTCCCACTTCCTCACTCCCCACAATTAAACTTATTATAACAAAAACGATCGCTCCTATTCCCCCCGCTCCGCCAAACTGTATGAGCACTCCCCAAAAAGTCCGCATATCAACGATACTCGCGATAGCGTATTTGGTCAACTGGATAAAGGTGAGTCCACCGAGCGTGGCCACGACAATTTTCAATATGGAAATGAAAATTTTCTTTTCATCAAGATAACCGAGTTTATGCCGGAGCATCGCTGCCAAAAGCACCAGATTGACAATACTTGATATGGAAAAAGCCAGGGCTAAACCCATAACGCCCATGATTGGTGCCAAAATCACCGCGCCGACAATGTTTATTGCCACGGCTATCAGACTGATAATCACAGGCATTTTGGTGTTCTGCAGGGCGTAAAATGCTCTAGCCAAAAGCGGGATCAGCCCTTGGCTGAAAATAGAAATCGTGAAAAACCCCAGGCTGTCTGCGGTCAAAATCGTATCTTCCCAGTTAAAACTGCCCGCGCCCAAAACTAACCTGACAATCTGCGCTCGAAGAGCGATCATAAACAAAGAAATCGGAATCATTAAACACAAAATCCGCCGTATCGCTGACGACAATTGCGTCCGGAAATTTTCATGGTTCTTTTGGGTAAAACTTTCACTCAAGCCTGGGAAAGTTGCAATCGCCAAAGACACCGCGAAAATGCTGATCGGCACGCTGCCAAGATTGAACGCCAGATTGTAAATAGCGAGCGAGCCGCTCAAAAGTCCGGAAGCAATCACCGTCGTGATAAGCTGGCTGATTTGATTGCCCGCCAGCCCGACAGTTCGGGGCAGCATCAGCTTGCCAATCTGTCTGACCGCTTTATTTTTTAAAGTCAGAATAAATCGCCAGCGAAAACCGGCGCGCCTAACTGACGGCCATTGAATCATCAGATGCAAAAACGCGCCCAAAACCACGCCCAACCCCAAACCGACTTCTCCCCAAATATCAACCAAAAAAATAATGCCAACGATAATTCCCAAATTATAAGCCACTGGCGCCAAAGCAAATACAGTAAATTTTTTTAAAGATTGTAAAATGCCGGAGAAAACATTACTTACCCCGAAAAAGACTATGCTCAAAAGCATTATTCTCGTCAGTTTAATTGTCAGCGTCATTTTTTCTCCGGTAAATCCCGGCGTGATTAATGCCACTAATTGCGGCGCAAAAATACACACTCCGGCGCCGAAAACAACCATAATCAGACTGACGATATTTAGCACCGCCGAAGACAAATCCCAGTGATTAAAATCATTGCCGTTTGCTATTTCGTCGGTTTTCACTGTCACACCGGCGGATAGTCCGATCTCGTCATCAAGTTGTTCCACCGGCAAAGTAGCGATCATGTTACCGTACCCATTTTTTTGGCCATGCTTTGATTTAAGCTCAATAAACACCGGAATGAATGCCGCGGACAGAGCGCCCAAAATTAAAGTATTAAAAATCAAATCCGGCAGTCTGAAAGCCGCGAAATAAGCGTCCAGTACATCACCGGCGCCAAATTTGGCGGCCAAAAGCCGGTCGCGCAACAGTCCCAGAATTTTACTCAAAATAGAAAAAGCGGCGATCACAATCGCTCCGCCAGTCGTAGAATTATTGAGTTTTTTAAAAATATTATTCAACCGTTTCATTGACCATAATATAGCATTTCCGCTCTGATAAACTCGCGAAACAGCGGGTGAGGCCGCAGC
Organism: Candidatus Kuenenbacteria bacterium GW2011_GWA2_42_15; assembly: GCA_000998185.1. Taxonomy (GTDB): domain Bacteria; phylum Patescibacteriota; class Patescibacteriia; order UBA2196; family GWA2-42-15; genus GWA2-42-15. The sequence continues at coordinate 1,783 of LCCW01000022.1, forward strand.
GGCCGGGATTTAAACTCCGGATGAAACTGCACCCCGACCATCCACGGATGATCCTTGACTTCCACAATTTCTACCAAATGCCGGTCCGGATTCACCCCGGCGATTCTAAGCCCCGCTTTTTCCATCGCATCTTTATAATCATTGTTAAATTCATATCTGTGGCGGTGCCTTTCAGAAATTATTCTCTGTCCGTACGCCTTAAAACTCAAAGACCCCGCCGCCAATTTCGCTCTCTGGTTACCCAAACGCATCGTTCCCCCGTAATTTTTTTCCGCGATATTTTTCCTCTGCTCCAGCATCGTCGCAATCACCGGAGCGGGTGTTTTCGGATCAAACTCCGTGGAATTGGCTTTTTTCAGCCGCAAAACATTTCTCGCGAATTCAATCGTCATTATCTGCATGCCAAGACATAATCCAAAATATGGCACCTTGTTTTCGCGGGCATATTTTGCCGCCATAATTTTTCCTTCAATGCCGCGTTTGCCAAATCCGCCAGGCACTAAAATGCCATCGGCTTTTTTCAAAACTTGCCACTCTTTTTTATCATTGCTTTCCAATTTTTCCGAATCAACCGCGATTACTTTAACTTTTGTATTATTAGCAAAACCAGCGGCCTTAAGCGCTTCATCCACGGAAATATAAGCGTCGCCGTGAGCCGTGTATTTGCCAACTTTAACGATAGCCACCTGCCTGCCATTGGAAGCTTTTATTTTTTTAACTAAATTTTGCCATTGGCGCAAATTTGGTTTTTTCTCAAACATGCCGAATTTTTTAAAAATTATTTCCGAAACATTGGCTTTGGCAAAATTCAATGGCACCTCGTAAATACTGGAGATGGTTGGCGCCGGGATAACCGCTTGCTCGTCCACATCGCAAAACATGGCAATCTTGTCCAATAAATTTCTTGGGATATGATAATCGGATCGGGCCAAAATCATATCCGGGTGAATGCCCCGCCTCTCCAGCTCTTTAACTGACATCTGGGTCGGCTTTGTTTTTAATTCTCCCGAGGTTGCCAGAAATGGCAACAATGTCAGATGCACGAACATCACATTATTGTCTCCCGCCTCATGATGAAATTGCCTGGCCGCCTCCAGATACGGTTCGCCTTCAATGTCGCCGACCGTGCCGCCAATCTCAATTATTAAAAAATCAGCCCCAGTATTTTTGGCCGCTTTTTTTATAAAATCTCTAATCTTATTTGTCACATGCGGCACAATCTGCACGGTCTTACCCAAAAATTCTCCCTTGCGCTCTCTTTCCATCAATTCCTGATAAATTTGTCCCGTGGTCAAATTCGCCTGCCGCGACAATGGAATGTCAATGAATCTTTCATAGTGGCCCAAATCCAAGTCAGCCTCGTAGCCGTCATCAGTCACAAAAACCTCGCCGTGCTGAAACGGGCTCATAGTGCCTGGGTCTGGATTTAGATAAGGATCCATTTTTATAATGGAAACTTTGTAGCCGCAGGACTTTAAAATCGCTCCGATAGAAGCGGAAGCGATGCCCTTGCCCAGTCCAGAACAAACGCCCCCGGTCACGAAAATGTATTTTGTCTGCATAAATGACATTAAAATTTTTACTTAAACAAAAATTTTATGAACAATAAAGATAATATTTGGCTTGTAGGGGCATATTGCCATACGCCATAATTGGCCTGCGGCGTTGGTTCAGGGCTCCGTCCTGAACCTCATATTTTTTACAATCCCCTGACGGCTACAACTATGCTCGCCCTCTTTTGATTTTCTACATCAATCTCCACTCCATGTTCCCCTACTTCCTTGATATGTTTTTCAAGCCGAATGCGCTTGGCGGCAATATCAATATTTTTTTGCGTTTTCAATTCTTTTGCAATATCCTCTGCTGACAACCCGGCGAATAGCTTGCCGCTGTCAGACGCTTTGGCCTTTATTTCCAGTTTCAAACCGTTCAGCCTTGCCAAAAGTTTATCATTTTCAGCAAGATTCTTTTCTCGGGCTAATATTTTTTTGTTTTCTTGATTTCTTGCTTTTTTGATTTTTTGTTCTGTCGCCGCTTCAGCCATTTTTTTGGGCAATAAAAAATTCAAAGCAAAACCATCCGCGACATTTTTTATCTCGCCGGCTTTTCCGAGTTTTTCCACATTTTTCAGTAAAATTATTTTCATAAATTCAACTTCCTTGCTGTCATTCCCGCTCCGCATCGTGGCGCGGGGTAAACTCCAGCGGAAATCCAGACAAAAAAATAACAAAAAAGAATTTAATCCGTCAGCCAGTGGCCGATTGGCGTAGACTGGATCCTCGGTCTCCCCGCCCGGAGCGGGGAGACCGAGGATGACAATAAAAAATTTTCTACTTTCCTTCCGCGAAAAACTTTATTGCTCTGTCCAGCTGCGGATCCTTGCCCTGGTTCAAATCATCAACCGTTCTTTCTACCGCGATGTCCGGCTGAATGCCTTCCTTATCAATGGTTCTGCCTTTGGGCGTGAGCCATCTGGCAATCGTTAATTTGAGGGCCGAACCGTCATCCAGATTTTCCAGCTGCTGTACCGAGCCTTTGCCAAAGGTTTTTTCGCCGATAACTGTGGCCAAGCCGTGATCTTGCAGCGCCCCGGCCACGATTTCCGAGCTGGAAGCCGACCCGCCGTTAACTAAAACTACCGTTTTATATTTATTCAATCCCCCGCCGCCGATGGCCAAATGCATTTTTTTATCGCCAACAAGTTTTTCTTGCACTACCGGCGAGCCTTCCTTAACCCAAGCGCTGGCCATCATAATCGCCGTGTCTAGATAACCGCCCGGGTTGCTGCGCAAATCCAAAATTAAACCGTCCGGCCTGTCTTTGATCGCGTCCGCCACGGCTTTTTTAAATCTTTCTTCCGTATCCGCGTTAAAATTGGTAACTTTTATCAAATCTATTTTTTTATCCCCCAGTTCCGCGTATTGATCTTTATTAAATCTCTGCAAGGAAACGCTGACGATTTTTATCACATCTCTGACCACGGCGATTTCCAAAATGCGCTGCTCTTTTTCTCTGTAAATTTTTAGTTTTACCGTGGTGCCCTTTTCTCCTCTGATGCGGCTGACCGCCTCGTTAACATCCATTTTTTCGGTTTTTACGCCGTCAATTTCCAAAATGATATCCGCCGCTAAAATGCCGGCTCTCTCTGCCGGCGACTCAGGCAAAGGGCTGATAACCGTCAAAACCTCGTTTCTGACGCCGATTTCCGCGCCAATGCCTTCAAACCTACCGGCCAAACTCTCTTCAAATTCCGTGGCCACCTGCGGCTCCAAAAAACTGGAAAATGGGTCGTTCAAACCGGCCACGAGCCCTGACAGCGCCCCGTAAAACAATTTTGTTTCCCCTACCGGCCGATCAATGTATTTTTCTTGAATCTTGCTCCAGACATCCCAAAATATTTTGAAATTTATGTCTTTGGTCAAATAAACCGGCACGGCCTCGTCTTTGTCTTGCACCTGTCCGTAATCTATCGTTTGCGCGGCCGTGCTTGTTAAAATTGGCTGATTTTCCCGTCTGCCAGCCCAAAGCCCGGCAGCGAAAATGATAATCGCTAAAACCGCGCCCGTATAAAAAACCAAACTTTTTTTAAAAAAATTCCCGTTTTTTTTTGCCGAAGCGGGAATGGTAATTTTGTCTTCTTGCTGTGCCATAAATAAAAAATAGCTCTTGTCTTGCCTGTCATTATAGCATATTCACTTTCAAAGCCAAATAGCGTATAATGTAATTATAATAACTAAAAAAAATCCTATGCTTGAGTCATCCAAGGATCTGCTTTTTATCATCTTGGCCGTTTGCGCCATTGCTTTTACCACTTTTGCTTGTTGGCTTCTTTATTACCTTGTCGCCATCGTTAAAGACACTTATTCCATGACTAAAAGTCTTAAGAAAAAGGTGGAGCTCATAGACGAGATTTTAAAAACCATCAAAGAAAAGATTAATAGCACGGCGAGCTACATTGGTTTGATTTTCAGCGGTCTGGAAAAAATCGTTGATTATGTGCAGAGAAGAAAAACTTCTCCGGAAAGCAAATCCGCTAAAAAAACCGCCAAAGTCAAAATGGAAGAATAATTTGAATATTGTAAAAATGTAAATCTCAAAATGTAAAATGACAAGGCAAAATTAAAAATTAAATAATTCTAAATCTGCTAATTTTACATTTTTAACTGTCATTTTTATTTTTGATTTTTAAACCTTACATTCAATCTACGCCGCGTCTTTCCCGCGCAACACCACGATCGGCGTTTTTATCATAATAATAATATCCTGTTTTAGACTCCAGGTTTCAATGTAAAGCGTGTCCAGTTTTACTTCAGTTTCAAAATCTAAAGTTGACCGGCCGGACACTTGCGCCATGCCGGTTATGCCCGGTTTAATGTTTAACAATTTTTTGTGATGTTCCTGATATCTCGCTACTTCATTTGGCTCGTGCGGACGAGGTCCCACCAAACTCATCTTGCCAATCAAAACATTCCAAAAGTTAGGCAGCTCATCTATGCTCGTGCGCCGCAAAAATTTCCCCACCTTGGTGATCCTTGGGTCGTCTTTCATTTTGAAAAGCGGCCCGTCGGTCCGTTCGTTTTCCCCGGCCAGTTTTTCTTTCATCTTTTCCGCTCCGACGATCATTGACCTGAATTTGTAAAGCGTGAATTTTTTGCCTTTGGCGCCCACCCGCTCCGCCTGGTAAAAAATCGGTCCGATGGAATCTAATTTGATCGCGGCAATGATAATTAAAAATACCGGCGACAAAATAATCAAAGCCAAAAAAGAGCCGAAAATGTCAAAGATTCTTTTGACCACCCGGCCCCAGCCGTCCAAGGGCGTTTTTTTGATTTCCACCAAAGGAATGCCGTTGATGGTTTTTATTTCAATATTGGTGCGCCTGGCCCCGAGTAAATCAGCCGCATATTTAAAATCCAAATGATATTGGTTGGCCATATTGATCAGGCCGATTACTTCTTCGCGCGTCAGATTCGGATCAGCCTGAATAATTTCATCCACCCTGTCTTCAGCCGCTAATTCCTCTACTTTTTTGACCAATTCTCCATTGGTGCTTTTTGAACGGTAAACTATTTTATAACCCAGTCTGGGATTGCGGTAAAATTCCGCGGCTAGCATCTCGCTCGTGTTATCAGTGCCAACAAGCACCACCCGGTGTACGCCGATTTCCTGGCGGTAAAGCAGGTGCTGAATGCCTCTGACTATCAGGTGCGCCAAACTGATATAGATAATGGACAAAGTCCAAGCCGCGAGCACGATAAAGCGTGAAGAGAAAAGTTCGCGCGAAAAGAAAAATATCAAAATTACGGCCAAGGTGCCGGTGGAACAGGCGAAAAATATTTTATTTAATAAATCAAAAATTTTTCTCGTCGGCCGCATGGAGAACAATCCGGCTAAAGCGAAAATGAAAATCCACAGTCCGGCAATCGGATAAACCCAGTGCAGATACTCGGCCCGGCTCAAAGAGAAAACCACCTCGCGCACATTCTCCGTGTAAATCTTGGAAAAACGCAAGCCGTAAGCCGTAGCGCCTGCCAAAACCAAAAGCAAATAATCTATCGGTAAAAGAATGCTGGAAAATATTATCTCTGTTTTTTTCATAAAAAACTATAAATTAAAAAATAACAATTTCCTGTCATTGCGCGAGGTCTCCGTCCCGCGATTGCGGGCGACGAAGCAATGACATATGCGATTCAAATAAATTAAGCAATAAAAAAAACCAAGCGGGCCATAAGCCGGATTCTGTGGTTTAAAATACTTGAATTAAGTTCTTAAACATAATGGCCATCTATCTAAACGTCCGTCATTGGACTTGCACCAGGCAGGGTTTGCCGCGATTCCGTGTCACCACGAAAAAGTGTGCGCTCTTGCCGTCCCGATGAGCTAAAGCTATCGGGATCCCGATGTCCTATAAAAATTAGTCTATAAGGATCGGGACGCATTTTCACCATTGCCTTTCCGAATTGCTTCGGAAGTGGGCTGTTTGCTTTCTGTTGCACTTTCCCTGGGTTTTGCAATTGACCAGTAATAAATTACGATCGAAAATTTATTACCGTTCTGCTTATGCCCGGTCATTTTCACGACTGCCGCTTTATCCCGCCATTGCGGGACAGGTGTCCGGACTTTCCTCTCCAAATCCTCAATAAAATTGAGAATCTAGAGTAGCCATCTAGACTCGCTTGGATAAAATAATCCTACTACAAATATGGTTTTTTGTCAAAACAAATCACCCCCGTCTTGAAAGAAGACTGGGGAGCGTAACACAACATTTCGTCGGTTACTTTTGTCTCTATCTGGATTGCCCCGCCCTTCGCGAAGGGCGGGGCAATGACAGGCGCGCCGCGTAATTCTTCCCGCTTTCTAATTTCTGATTACTAATTTCCTGTCCTTCCCCTCTTCCACAATCAACGCGTGCAAATCCTGATACAGCTCAAACCTCTTTGGCAAATTAGTTTCAAATAGTTTTCTTAGATATTCATAATTCAAATTGCTCGCTATTCTTCTGCCTTTGACCAGCCGTCTGGTGTATTCGTCAATCACAAACACAGGCGAATCCAAACCGTAAAGCAAAATACTGTCTGCGGTTTCCGGGCCCACTCCTTTCAACCTCAACAATTCAGCGCGCAATTCCAGCGGCTCTTGTTTCATCAATTTTCCCGCCCCCCCATTCTCCAAAACATATTTGGCCACGCCTTGGAGATACTTAGCTTTGGTTTTGTAAAATCCGCTTGGCCGGATTAATGCTGCCAGTTTTGGTAAAGCTAATGCCAAAATTAATTTCAGCGAGCATTTTTTCGCCCGCTCCAGATTGCCCATTGCTTTATTCACATTTTGCCAGTTGGTGTTTTGCGTCAAAATCGCTCCGATAATGACTTCCTCTCTGTCATGCTTGGTCTTTGGGCGCTGGCACCACAAACCCCACTGGCCTTGTGGTCGGCCGTGTTTTTTTAGCAGTTCTTTATATAAAGCTAAAAATTGGTTCATAAAAAGTTCCTCCTGTCATCCCTGCCTGCCGCCTGCCTGCCGGTAGGCAGGGCAGGCGGGCTCGGACTTGCCTGCCCGCCGAATTGGAGGGATCCGAGGATCCAGTTATTCCACCAGCTGGCTGATCATTTTTTATTTTAACAATTCTGGTCTTCATCGCCTTATTTACTCTAAAGCTTGCTGGCGTGCGATACGCCGGCCGGCCCGGCCGGTTGCCAACCTTCATAAACAATTCCGGCCAAAAGCGCCATGATTAAAACAGTTGCGATGATTTTGGCCGGCCGTTTTTTACTAGGCACGGCTTTATTGTACATTAAAATTATAACAATGCCATCCACTGCGAGCATAATCGCGCCGACAAAAGAAATTATTTTTATAAAATCGTTCAAGCCCACAAAATAAAACCCGACCGGCAAAATTGCCGCCAAAAACCAAGCGGTTAAACCCGCCATTTTCACATCATAAATTAAAACCCTTTTTAAAGCCAAAGACAAACTGACATGCGAGGTAAAAGTGGTAATGATGCCAAGCATTAAAAGCAAGGCGCCCATCTCCGCGCCGAAAATTTCATTCAAACCGCTTAAAGCCGACTCGGTCGTTTTTGCGCCGGTCAAGCCGACCACAAGAGCGATAAAAACAAAATAAACCGCAACTGCGGATATAATGGAGCAAACAATCACCAGGCGCAATTGTTTTTTATTCCGACCAAGAATGTCCCTGACTTCAGGCAAAGCCGACGCTCCCCAAAGTGAGAATAAAACCGCGCCATAAGGCAAAAACAAATTACGGCCGTTGTCGGCGCTTATGGCCAGATTATTGAAATCAAGATGTCCGATGGCTTTGACAAGAATAAGAATTAAAACCAAAATCAAGGCGAATATGCCTGCCACTTCCAGCCGGGCAATGGCTTTGGCGCCAAGCCAGACGAGCATGGCGCCCAAAAAACAGTAAATAATGGCATAGCTTGCTTGACCGCCACCCAAATAATGGTCTAGAAGCGTATATAGAAATTCGCTTCCCACAACAAGATAAGCCACTATCGCTCCAAATAGTCCACCAATATTGGAGATCAAAGCCAGTTTTGACCAGCTATTGCCCAGATAAATTTTGGCCATGCCGGACAAACGATGGTGGCCTTTTGTTTTTGTCTGTACTTCGCCCCAGAAAATATGGATCACAGCCACAACCGCGCCCAAAAGCAGAAAATAGGCCAGCACTATGGGAAATCCAATTCGAACCGTGATAAAGGGTAAAGAAAAAATCCCCACGCCGATAATCGTGCCCGTCAGCATGGCATAGCCGTATAAAAAATTTTTTGATTTGTGCCAAAACGCCATAGTAAAATTTATGTTCTGTTTTTATTAATGTTAAAAATTTCACCTTTTCACTTCCACTAACCCAACCAACTCTGTCTTAGCCGCAATATGGCCTTGCATCGCCGCTTCCAAATCTTTCTTGCGATTGCTCGCTCTCAAATCCAACATGCTGTCCAAGGCGTAAAGCTTAAAAAAATAGCGGTGCGTGCCACTAGGCGGACACGGCCCGCCCCAACCGGGCTTGCCAAAATCAGCGGTACCCTGGCTTGCTCCTTCAGGCACACTGTCCGCCGTGATTGTTTTGGTCTTTGGCGCGATATTCCACACCAGCCAATGCACCCAGTCCCCGGCTGGCGCGTCAGGATCGTCAACGATCAAAGCCAGGCTTTTCGCCTCGGCCGGCACAGCGCTTATTTCCAAATTTGGATTAACATCTTCGCCTCGGCAAGTGAATTTGTCCGGAATAAAATCATTGTTTTTAAAATCTTGACTTGTTAATTGCATAAGTGCTGCGTTATTTTTTCTAAAACAATTAGCGCTGTTTGTTCTGGCGCTTGGCTGCTATTATCAATAATTTCTCCGAATTCCGGTTTATTAATTCCAATCTGATAATGATGTTTGATTCTCTCTTTTTCCCAATCTGTTAGTTTTCTCTCGCCTCTATTCTTCAAAACTATTTCTAGCTTCGGGTTAAGAGTAAAAAAATAGATTTGCTGGTTTGCGTCTTTTAAGTTTTCAATTAAAAATTTATAATTCTTTTTTAATAACGGATACGGCACAATCACATCTATGCCGTGCTTAACAAAATTCTTAATTACCGCGGCAGCGTTTTCCAAATTAAGCCCAATGGCTTCTTCAATCGGAATCCATTTCTCCACGAACGCATGCAGAGAATCAATTTCAACCAAAGCGGAATTTTCCAGCCGCTCGTGTAATATTTTGGCAATTGTCGTCTTGCCGGAATTGATTGAACCGCTAATAAAAATAATCATAAATCATAAAATTTTTGAATTTTACATCACCCAATTAAACAGATAACCGGTGAAAATTACGCCGACGGTGAGAATGGCGATATAGACGGACAAGAGTTTTGGTTTTAACACTTTGCGCAAGATGATCATTTCTGGCAAAGACAAAGCCGTAATCGCCATCATAAAAGCCAAGGCTGTGCCCAACGGCAAACCTTTTTCTATGAGCGCTTTGACAATTGGAATGGTGCCGGCGGCATTGGAATACAATGGCACGCCGATAAGCACGGCCAAGGGCACGGCAAAAATATTGCCTTTGCCTGCTAAGCTTGCCAAAAAGTTTTCCGGGGCGTAGCCGTGAATAAAGGCGCCCAAAAGCACGCCAAGCAAAACATAAGGATAAATATTTTTAAATAGATTAAAAGTGTACTGCCGCGCTTCCTTTATTCTTTGCGCCAAAATTTTTGTGTCTTCCACGGCAGTGCTGCCTGCTTTAATTTTCCAGACATAATCCTCTACCCAACCTTCCAGTTTAAACTTGCCGATAATCACGCCGGTTACAACCGCGATTACGACGCCGGAAACCACATAAATCAAAGCGATTTTCCAGCCGAACAATCCCAAAAGTAGAACGGCGGCAACCTCATTAACCATTGGTGCGGATACTAGATAGGAAAAAGTAACGCCCAATGGCACGCCGCTTTCCACAAAGCCGATAAAGAGAGGCACGGCCGAACAGGAACAAAAAGGCGTGACAATGCCAATCATGGCCGCCAAAATATTACCAACAAATTCAAAACGATTAGCTAAAACTTTTTTGACTTTTTCCGGCGGCAAATAGGAACGAAGAAAGGAAACAAAAAAAATTATCGCCACAAGCAGAATGGCGATTTTAATACTGTCAGTGATAAAAAAAATTAAAGCTTCCCCGAAAATTGAATTTTTAGCAATCCCCAAAAGCGAAAAACTCACCCAAGCAGAAAAACAATTGATTGGATAAAATATGTCCATAATTACATGTTGTGTCTGGCAATTATCTCTTTTAATTCCTCTGTGCTCGGAACGCGTCCAGCTACAGCGATCTCATTGTCAATTACAAGCGCCGGGCTTCGCAGCAAACCCATCTCCACTATTTCAGCGACATCAGTAATGTGTTTAACTTCAAAATTCAAACCATTCTCCAAAACCGCTTGTTTGGTCATTTCATATAATTTCTTACAAGTCGGACAACCCGAACCAAAAACTTGGATTTCCATATTTTTTAATCAATCTGTCCAAACAACACCACATAATTTTTCCCGTAAACCTTGGCGCATTTGGGGCAGGTGGTGTAGGAAAAATATAATTTTTTCATTGTCTTGCCTTTGGCTTGAACATATTCTGTCATTTCCTTGGCCCACTGGCCGGCATTTTTATAAGGCCCTTTAAAAACTTTGGTTAAAAAAGTGCCGGAGATGGTCGCCATTTTCGCGCCCGGCACATCTTTAACCACATCAATGTAAATATCCGCGCCCCATAAAGATTTTTCATCAGTCAGCATGAGTTGATAAGGCGCTTTGGCTTGCGCTTGTTCAATCAACTTCATGCTTTTAATAATTTTCGCGCCCATATTGAGTGGGATATGGAAAAAGCTCGTCACCTGGTCTTTGACAAAAATTTTATCTTGCCAAATGATTTCTTTGACTTGCCCCGCGCCTGTTGCGGGGTCCTGCCACGGTGTCGGGTCAAACGGTTCGCAGCAGCCTGTGGATTTGTTTGTTTCGTTGGACATAAGATTAGTGTTAGTTGATTATTTAGAATTATTTTTTTAAAGCAATTACTCCATCGTCCTGGCCAGAAAAAACATCAATCCTAAAAGTAATATAGTCGTGCTGATGGCTGAAAAAATTATCAAAACCTTCTTATCGCCCATTGTCCGTTCGCCTTTATTTTTTCCGATCAGCGGCACGAAAATGGCCAGCCAAATCGGCACGAACGGAGAAAAAGACGAACCGAAAGTTTCTTGTCCGCCATTATTGCTTGGACTGCCCATCACGAAAAAAACCGCCACGCCGACCGTCAATAAAAAACCCATTACCGCGGCCAATTGTTTGGTCGTCTTGCTTATCGCCGATCGCGCCCCAGCTAATTCTTGTACCGGCTGCTCTTGATTATTTATTTGCGTATTATTGTTGTCCATAATTTTCTGATTAAATTGCTCTGTTTTAATTATACCAAAAAATCGCCCTGCTGGCGACTAAGCTGGTTTTACTCGGCGATTCTATTTCATGCCTGCGGGACCTGGATTCCCCGCCTGCCAGAGCCTGAGCTGGGAGACCAGGATTCGAACCTGGATTGATGGATCCAGAGTCCATAGTCCTACCATTAGACGATCTCCCAGTTCAAGCTCCAGCAATGGCGGGCAGGGGACCAGGATACTCGCCTCCAGAGGGCGATGTCCTACCATTAGACGATCCCGCACTACTATTTTTAAAATTAAAAATTAAAAATTATTTTTATTCCACCACTTCTCCGCCAAAAGACTCCAAAACTTTTTCTAAAATATTATCATCAGTCACCTTAATGCCGGTCATTTTTTCTTGGCTGTTGTCAAACGCTTCTTTCTCCATCTCCAGCGCGGCCAGTTCACTCGGCTTGAGCGTCTTGGCCCGAATCGCGAGCGCCATGCCAACCGTTTCTTTTACCGCCTGCGTGAAAATATCCTTATCACTGTTTATTTCAAACCTGCTCTTGTGCAAATCATATTTAAAACCAAGTTCCAAAAATCCATCCGCGATACCGAGCGGCCAGACCATGCTTTCATTGACAAACATCAAATCCCGGCTTTTCTGGTGTCCGGCTTTTATGATTTGGTTCCAATTTTTTTTAATCTTGTCCAGATTGGCGTCCGGCTTGCCACTGGTTATGCGAATAACTTCTTCTTTTTTTTCCTTTTCAACGGACGCCATCGGTTCTGATTTCGGTTCAGGCTCTTTTTTAAAAATTGCCGGGTTTTTAAAAACCGTCGGCTGTTCAACCGTCGGCAAATGACCAACCGTTTTGCCTTTTTCGCAAATGTTAATAATCGCCAATTCCATCGGCAGCTGCGGAATTTCACTGTCTTTCAAATCCCGTTCTATGCCCAAAAATATTTTTAAATAATCTACGATCTCCGCTGCGGTTGTTTTTTCCAAAATGGCATCCAGTTCGCCCCCAAGTTTAACCAGCCAGCCAAGCCAGTCGCCCTTTACCGCCCCCTCTTTGATCAAAATCATCTTGCGCAAAAAAACAATCAATTCTTTGTTAAAAATTTCCAGATCCACGCCATCGTCCACCAGTTTATTGGCAAATTCCAGGGCGGCAACAGTTTTCTTGTTAAAAATAATTTTTAAGAATTCCACCACCAGTCCGATTTCGGCCGACGGTAAAACCAAAGTCGCCTGTTCCAAGGTTATTGTTTTTTCGCCCAAGGATAAAACCTGCCCCAAAAAATTTTCCCCGTCGCGCATTGAACCCTCGGCGCGCAAAGCGATTATTTCCAAAACCTCGTTGTCAATTTTCACGGCTTCAGCTTTGGCTATCATTTTCAGCCTTTTGATCGCTTCTGCCGGCGCCACTTTTTTAAAATCAAAATGCTGACAACGGGACACGATCGTTTCCGGCACCTTGTGCAATTCCGTCGTGCATAAAATAAAAATCGCGTGCGCCGGCGGTTCTTCCAAGGTTTTCAAGAGCGCGTTGAAAGCCGAAATAGACAGCATATGCACTTCGTCAATGATAAACACCTTGAACTTTGAACGGTGCGGAAAAAAACGCACATTATCAATGATGTTTTCCCGCACATTATCCACGCCGGTATGCGACGCCGCGTCAATTTCCAGTAAATCCATGGCTTTGCCCGCCATAATGTCCAAACACGATTGGCACTCGTTGCACGGTTCCGCCTGTCCGGATTTTCTTTTTTCGCAATTGACCGCCTTGGCCAAAAGTCTGGCCACGGTTGTTTTGCCAAGTCCTCTTGGCCCGCAAAACAAATAAGCATGCGTAAAATTATCCTGCGCAATTTCGCTCATGATGGTCAGTTTAATATGATTTTGGCCGACCATTTCCGCGAATGTTTTCGGTCTGTATTTGCGATAAATTGAAGCCATGCCTTTATCTTAATAAATTATTGGATTAAAAGCAAATCAAAACCCCCTCAACACAAGGGGGTTTCAACAGGCTAAACTATAATTCTTCCAATCCTTGCTTATCCTTATCCCCCAAATCATCAACCTTGTTTTTTTCTTCACTCAAAAAATTGCTGTAATTATTGGCGTCTTTCCGCAACGGTATCGTCGGTCCGTAAAGCGTCTCGCCGCCGTGTCCGTCTTCACTCAAAAAAGAATCTCCCGCCTCTGGCATTGGATTATTTTCCGCCGGCGCCGGTAATTTCTCCGTCTCACTGATATTGACTTCCTTTTCTTCTTCCGGCAATTTTACTTCATCAAAAATCATCTTGGCCGTTTCCGTTGCCTTCTTATCCGTTGAATCCTCTAGCGTACTCATGCCAGGAATTTCATCTCCAGTCTTAAAAATATTTTCCACCGCCGCCCAAGAGCTTTCTTTGCCTTTGGGCACCAGAATCGTCACCCGATCACCCTCTTCACCCTTATAATAAGTGATGGAAGCGGTCAAAACTTTGTAGGCTTTGTTGTTGGCCGCCACCCGATACTCGTCAGTTTTTTCATCAACGGCCAAAAGTCCGACCAACCGTTCGCGTTCCAGAAGATTTATTTGTTTGTAAACGAATGATCCGTCCGAGGTAATTGTCAATTTCAAGCCATCGCCTTCAACCAATTTTGACTTGGAGGCGTAATTGGCCGGCACCGAGTATCTCTTGTCGTCAGGCCCAAGCATATTTTGTCCGTCAAAAAAGCCCTCAACCACCTGCCCGTCCGTAGTGGCCGCCACACTGCCAAATTTTTTTGCTTGATCAGTCAATATCGCATTTTCGTCTCCCAAAAGACCCTCTAAAATTTTGCGCGCTTGCTGTAAAGACAATTCCGCGCCGTCCACGAGATTTTTCAGTTCCAATATTTTGTTGTCGCTGTTGCTCATATTTTATTTTTGTATTAGTTTTTATTTTTAAAACTAATAGCTTCAGTTGATAACTTTTATTATGTTTTCATTATAAAATATCCTTCGTCGCCTGTCTAGAGCTACTAATATTTGCCAAAAAATAACACTTCCATAATCTGCTCTTATTCTTTACCCTGCCATTCTTTATAAAATCTGTCCAGAAACTGCTTCATAAATTCATGCCTATCGGTAGCAATTTTCTTCGCGGTTTTTGTATTCATTAAATCTTTCAAAAAAATTAATTTTTCATAAAAATGGTTTATACTCGTACTCTGGTTGTTTTTATATTCCTCAAAAGAGTTATGTCTGGTCGGTTTTGCGTTTGGATTATAAATCTCTCTCCCTTTACGCCCCCCATAAGCAAAAACCCTGGCTATGCCAATGGCTCCGATCGCATCAAGTCTGTCAGCATCCTGAACAATCATTCCCTCTTTGGTACGCATTTTTTGCCTTACGCCCGCTCCCCTAAATGACATTTCTTTTATTACCTCACAAACATGGGCGATAATATCTTCTTTGACCTCAAATTTTTTTAGCCATTTTCTGGCCAGCCGTGGACCGAGATCATCATTACCTTCATTAAATTTCCAATCGGAAATATCATGTAATAAAGCCGCGAGTTGGATTATGAACGAGTCCGCCTTTTCTTGTTTATTAATAAGAACTGCGTTCCGTCGCACACGGTATATATGCCACCAATCATGCCCTGATCCTTCGCCAAGCAATTTCCCCATGACATAGTTTTCTGTTTCCTTTAAAATTATTTTTTTATTCATCTGTTTTTATTTTATTTTGTACTCTCCACCCTTTGCCAAATTTTCGCCCTGCTTTGGCCAAGCAGCCGAATTTTAACTAAAACCAAAAGCCACACATAAAAACGCGCCAAAAATAAAAACCACAGCCAAACTGTGCGTCTAAAACTATCTCCATAATCGCGCCACATCACCCACGCTTCCCTTGCCTCAAACCAAAATGACCGTCCGCCTGTTCTTTTTTTCCATTTTTTCGGCGCTTGAAAACCGGCGCCAACCGTTCTTGTTTTTTGTTTGACCCAATCGGAAAAATTACGCGGACCCCTAACGCTGACTTCCGCTTTGGGTTGATAACCGATTTTTCCGCCCTGGCTCCAGACATAATATGATAAATATTCGTCCTCGGCCAAAAGCCCCTCGGGAAAAGTAAAATTATTCAGCATTTCTTTTTTTATTAAAAATAGATAGCCGCTTACTGGAAAATACTGGCCTTGTCCTGATTTTTTTATTCTCAATCTATGCGCCATGTCAAATAATATCTTCTGCCAAAAACCGTACAAATCGTCTTTTTCCGCCCAAATAATCGGCCTGCCGCTGACTAAATCTTCACGGCACGACAGCAATTCTTTAACCGCCGATCCAGCCACTTCCACATCCCCGTCTGAAAAGACCAGCGTTTCTCCTTTGGCTTCCTTAATCGCCAGATTCAAAGCGGCCGGCTTGCCCATATTTTCATCCTGAATAGTTTTAACCTCGCCATAAGCGCACTTGGCCGCGGCCAAGGTTTCCTTATCTGGCGCAACTACGATAACCTCAAAATCATTAGAGCCGTAATCCTGCTTTAAAAAAGCCAAAATCGCCCGGCCAATCGTCCGCGCTTCCTCTTTTGCTGTAATAATAATGGAAACCATAAAAATTTTATGTGTTTTCGTGTTTTAGTGTTTTCGTGTTTTAGTGTTTTTGTGTCTTCGTGT
This sequence comes from Candidatus Kuenenbacteria bacterium GW2011_GWA2_42_15, assembly GCA_000998185.1. GTDB lineage: Bacteria > Patescibacteriota > Patescibacteriia > UBA2196 > GWA2-42-15 > GWA2-42-15. The sequence goes on from LCCW01000022.1 coordinate 17,874, forward strand.
TTTAGTGTTTTCGTGCCTTCTGTGTTTTAGTGTTTTTGTGCTTTCTGTGTTTTAGTGTTTTTGTGCTTTCTGTGTTTTAGTGTTTTTGTGCTTTCTGTGTTTTAGTGTTTTTG
>LCCW01000023.1 GCA_000998185.1 Candidatus Kuenenbacteria bacterium GW2011_GWA2_42_15
TAAAAGCATGGACAACTGAAGATTTTCTGGACAAAGAAAAATTCCAAGCGCTACAAGAAACAGCGCGCGAGTTTTTGCTGACTGATGATGAGCAGGAGGCGCATTTATTATATAAAGATTTGAATCAGAAATGGCAGACAATCAGCGGCTTTGAAGACAAGAATAGGGTGAATGATTATGAGCAGCTGCTTTTGACTTTAAAATTGATTGCTTTGCCGCGGTTGGAAGACGAGGAGGTAATAGAGTGCACGAGAAAAGAAATAGGTTTTGCCTTGGAATTTGACCAGGAAGAATTGAATATTAAAAATAAGATCAGAAGAAAGTTGGCCAATATGCCCTTGGTCAGCCGTGACGGCTATAAAGAGCGGTTGATCAAGGCGCTGGAAGAAAACGAACAGGTTTTTATTGAGTCCAACATAGAAGTTTCCGGCGCGAAAACGCGCGGCACGATTGCCAACTGGCTGAAAGATTACCGTTTGTTTAATCTGGACGGAAAAATAGACGAGAAATTGGCCAAAGCGGAGTATCTTTTCAGGAGCCGGAATGTTTTGATGTTGGATAATAAGGAAAGGGCAAAACTGAAGACATTGTTGGATTTATACGATGATTGGCATATCTCTTCCTATACTTTGGCTGGCTATGAAGATCCGTTGCTTTTTGAAGACGACGGTAAATTATATGGCGTTTATCAGGGGGAGATTTTTAGCTTGGATGAGGGAACGCCAACGCGGGAGTCAGATGGTAATTTAGGGCTGGCAGGAAAAAAGGCAGTAACAGATTTGAAAAATATTAAAGTTGAGCCAGTGTTATCCCGGGAAGAAACAGTAACCGTGGAAGACAAAGAAAAGATAGAAAGCAAATTAAACGAGGCTTACCATAATTTTATCAGCGGTGATTTATGGCGTGGTATTTTGTCCGCCAAAGACAAGTTGCATGGGGAAAACGGGGAGGTGAAAATTTGGCGGAATCATTTTTATCAGGCGGTAAACGGCGGGAAAAAAGACGAGGCGGTGGCGGTTTTGCTTTTGGCTGCGGAAGACGGTAAGTTGAATGAGTTTTTTGGGAGTGATCAGAGGTTTATAAATTTTTGGGGTGCTTATTTGGTAAAAAATAATTTAGGGAAAGAATTGTTTGATAATGATCCGGCCAATGCCAAAGATATGGCCAGATTTTTGCAGTATATTTTAGAAAAAAGGTTAGGGATAAACAGTCAGGAGGCGGCGATGATTGGAGTGATGGTGGCGAACGCGGCTCGCGGAGCCGGAGAAACAGAGTATAAAATTTTGGCTTATGGGGATTTGGCAACAGGAGAATTTCGGTGGAACACTTAAAAGCACAAAAACACAGAAAACACCCAGCGTTGGTTCAACCGTCCTTCGGTTGAACCAGGGAATTATCCATTCGTAGAAAGATTTCAAACCCTTCGAGCAAGTTTATTGCTTTTTTGGGATAGATAAATATTTAGGTTCAGGTTCAACCCAGAGGGTTGAACCAACAGAGTGAGGGTTGAACCAACAGAGTGACCTCACCCGCTCCGACGAGATACAAATGTCGGAGCACCCTCTCCTAATTAGGAGAGGGTGGGGAGAGGTGGAATTCAAAATTCAAAGTTATCCCAGTTTCTGCTATAATTAAAAAAGACTAAAGAGATTCCCATGCTTCAAAATGATTTACAAAACGGCATAGTGGTCAAAACCAAAGACGGTCTGTTTAAATTACTTAAAAATGGCCAGTTAGAAGAGTTGCCGAGCGATGGGTTAGCGGCGGTACGGCATAACGAAGTCTTACCGTTTCAGGAGCCGGTAAAAAAAATTGACGAGGCATTGACACAAAAAAAATCTTCGGCCGGTTTTTATTTTACGGTGGATGACGAAAGGGACATCAGGGAACTGCGCGATGAAAAATTAGAAGAGAAGAATATTCAGATCAAACAGTTTATAGACAAGACCGCAGAGAGCATTATCAGGGTGGCCAAAGATGCCGGAATTATTGTGGTGGCTGATCAGGAAGAACAAGTGAAGAAGATTATTTTATCCAGGTTCAAAGACATCAGGAGCTTGTCTGAAGCCAAGGAAGCTTTGGCTAGCCCTTTAATTATGAGAAATAGGCCTTTGGGTAAAAAAGAGATAGAATTACTCTTGGCATTGGTTGAAAGGCAGCGGCCCAAGGTGGAGGAAGTAATTCGGACAGGCAAAATACCGGAGTTAGAACCGGTCAAGATGGCAGAACCAGAGGCGGTCCAAAAAGTGGAAATTATAAGGATAGCTGCACCGGCGGCCGAGCCACCAAGGGGAGTTCAGCCGCAAGAAAGAAAAAATGAGCCGGTGGTCGGCTATGGCGCAGATGAAAAAGGCGGGCAATATTATCAGCATATTATTACCGGGCCGGTGGAGGAGATAAAAAATTTAAGCCTGAAGGATTTTAGGAAATTGGGAGCCAGCCCGGAAGAAGCGGCCGGCAGGATCTGGGAGAAAATAAATTTATTGGAGGATGAATCTTTAATAAAAAAAGACGAGGGCACCAGGGCTTGGCGTCAGTCAGAGGTTTATCGGCTGTATTTATTGATCGGGGCGGAAAGCATGGCTGAAAAAAAATCGGTCAGCCAGGTTGTTGCCGAGCGTCAGGCAACGGGCAAGCCGTTTTTGACGCCGCAAGAATTTAATGTCGTTTCCGACTTAAACAGAAAATTAATCTATTAACATAAGTATGGAGAGATTCGTCGCTCCGCAATTTATTGATGTGGAAGATAAAATCATCGGGCCGATTACCACGAGGCAATTTGTGATGATCATAATCGGCGGGGTGATAGTTTTTGTTGCCAATAAATTATTGGACAGGATGTCTTTTATGCTGGTGGCTATTTTGACGGTGATAGCGCTGGTGGTGTTCGGATTCATCAAGATAAACGGCCGCAACTTTTATGATTTTGTCAAAAACTTGATAGAGATGATTAAGCGGCCGAGAGTGAGGGTGTGGTACAAGCATATTACCAACGCGGAGATAATCAGCCAAAGAAAAAAAGAAAATCAGCGGGAAGTGCGGACTGATTTGACGCCGAGCCGGAAGACCATCTTATCCAGTCATTTATCGGAGCTGGCTTTGATTGTAGATACCGGCGGCAGGTATAAAGGGTAGAACCAGAAAGCAAAAAAGCAAGAAATCAAGAAAACAAGAAATCAAGAAAACAAGAAATCAAGAAAACAAGAAATCAAGAAAGCAAGAAAACAAGAAAGCAAGAAAACAAGAAATCACAGCCCGCCAATTATCAAAACAAATTATCATTGTAAGTGGTAGGCGGGTGCCCTAGGGGCAAAAGCACATAAAACACAGAAAGCACAAAAGCACATAAAACACTAAAACACCAGAACATTAAAACAAGAAATAATTAACGAAGAAATTAGAAACTCCGCTTCCATCCCGCCACGGCAGGATGGTTGCTGAAGCAACCAGAAATTGAGAAATTAAGAAATAGGGGAAAGGTGAGAATGGCATACGCGGCGCGACTGTCATTCTCCGGCTTGACCGGAGAATCCAGACAAAAAACAAACAGAAAAAGAATTAAGATTTAACACTGGATCCTAGCATCTCGCCCCGATAACGATTGCGCTCATCGGGACTCGTCCGAAGATGATAGGAAGAAAGAGCGAGGACGGCAAATAAAAAGAGTTTTATGATAGTAAAAATGTTTGGCGTGACTGCCGTTCCACATTTGATGCGGGATCTAGAAGATAAAAAAACAATAAACAAGAAAATATGATGAAGAATGCGAAAACAAGAACCTCAACGCAAAGCTACCTTGACATTGCGGAGATTCACGATGATGTGGTAATTATGAAGGATAACACTTTGGTGGCTGTCCTGTTGGTGGCTTCGGTGAATTTTGATTTAAAATCAACGGAAGAACAAAATGCCATTATCCAGGGCTATATCGCTTTTATAAATTCTTTGGGTTTTTCCGTACAGATTGTTATTCAGTCTCGTAAATTGAACATAGAGGGGTATTTGGCGAGGTTAAAAACCAAAGAGAAGGAGCAAACCAATGAACTTTTAAAGATACAAATCAGAGAATATAGCCAGTATATAAAAGAATTGGTGGAGCTTGGCGATATTATGTCAAAACATTTTTATGTTGTCGTCCCCTATAATCCGCAGGAAGGCTTTAAAAAACAAGGACTTTTGGCCAAGACATTCAATTCGTTTAAGGCCGTGCAGGTGGTGAGTATGAGAAAAGAGAAATTTTTGAAATACCAGCAAGAGCTGGACAGAAGGCTTGAGACCATACAGAGCGGACTTTCAAGTATGATGGTGAACAGCCAGCAGTTGGACACACAAAGCCTGATAGAACTTTTTTACAACACTTACAATCCGGATGTTGCCGAGCAACAGAAGATGACCGAGGTGGGGAAATTGCAAGTGGAATGAGAAAGGCAAAAGGCAAAAGGAAAAAGGCAAAAGGAAAAAGGAAGGTGATAATAATTTTGAGTTTTAATTTTATAAAGAATGCTTGAATTTTTCCGCCAAATTTCTTCGCGAATATTTCACATTCGTGGAAGGCGCCTGCCTGCCGGTAGGCAGGGATCACCCGCAGGGTGGTAATGTTTAAAAATTAGAGCATTAAAAATTATTTAAAAATTATCCCTCTCCGAGGGATCAGCCTGCCACTGACATAGATTATTCAGTGCTCGTTTAGGCGGAAAAATTGGAAATTAAAAATTGATTGTTTATGTTTAATCCGGCAGAAATACAAAAGCAAATGACTGACAAAAAAGACCAAGAGCCGCTTGCCAAAAATGATCTAGTGAGCGAAGATTTGCAACTGGAACAAGAAAAAGAGGCCCTAGAGGCGGAGAGGGTTTACCGGCAAGGAATAATCGGGTTACGAGATTTGATTGCGCCATCTTCCATGCGGGTAGATTCAATGCATTTGGAATTGAACGGCAAATTTGTGGCGACTCTTTTTGTAACCACTTATCCTAGATACATTGCGGTGGGCTGGTTTGAGCCGGTTATTAACGCCAGTTTGACCATGGATATCGCCATGTATTTTATACCGATTCCGTCGGGCATTGTTTTGAAACAGTTGAAGAAAAAATTGGGCAATATTGGAGCGCAGATTATGGCCGACAGGGAAAAGGGCGCGCCGCGCGATCCATTGCAAGAAACGGCCTATCAGGACATTGAAAAATTGAGAGACGATTTAACGCAAGGCATTGAACATTTTTTCCAGTTCGGTTTGTATGTGACAGTCTATGCCAATTCACCAAAAGAGCTGGAAGAGGCGCTGGAAACATTGGAAATTAATATCGGATCAAAGTTGGTTTACACCAGGAGAGCCACCTGGCAGACAGAACAGGGTTTTAATTCCACCTTGCCTTTGGGCAAAGACTGGCTGCAGGTTTACGCGAATTTAAATACCTCACCAATCGCTTCCACTTTCCCGTTTATTTCCTCGGAGTTGACTTCAGATGACGGAATTTTATACGGCATAAACAGGCACAACAACAGCTTGATTTTATTTGACCGTTTTTCCTTGCAAAACGCAAATTTTGTGGTCTTTGCCACTTCCGGCGCTGGTAAGAGTTACGCCGTGAAATTGGAAGTCTTGCGTTCGCTTATGCAGGGGACGGATGTGATTATTATTGATCCGGAAAGAGAATATAAATATTTGGCCGAGGCCGTGGGCGGGGTTTATATCAACATATCTTTAAATTCGGACAGCAAGATCAATCCTTTTGATTTGCCCAAGAAAACCGATGAAGAAAATAAAACTGGTGATATAATCCGTTCAGCCGTGATCACGCTCAAGGGTTTGATCCGCTTGATGATTGGAGATTTGAGTCATGAGGAAGATTCTGTTTTAGATCGGGCGTTAATTGAGACCTACGCCAAAAACGATATCACTTCGTCGGCAGATTTATCTGCGGTGACGCCGCCGGTGATGTCTGATTTACAGGGAATCCTGGAAGGCTTTGAGGGCGGAGCTGATATGGCCAAAAGACTGGAAAAATACACCAAAGGCACTTTTGCCGGGTTGATTGACAGTCGGACGAATATTGATGTTCATAACCAGCTGGTGGTTTTTTCCGTCAGGGATTTGGAAGATGAGCTTAGACCGATTGCCATTTATACCATCGTAAACTATATTTGGAATTTGGTCAGGAGCGAGATGAAAAAAAGAATTTTGGTCGTGGATGAAGCGTGGTGGCTTTTACAATATGAAGACAGCGCCAAATTTATTCATGCTTTGGCGAAAAGATGCCGAAAATATTATTTGGGACTGACCACCATCACCCAGGATGTGAGCGATTTTTTGAGCTCCCCTTACGGCAAGGCCATTGTGACCAATTCAGCCATGCAGCTTTTACTCCGTCAATCGCCGGCGGCGATTGACTCAGTTTCAGAATCTTTTTTGTTGACGCAGGGCGAGAGATATTTACTATTAGAATCAGGCGTGGGGGAGGGCATATTTTTTGCCGGTTCAAAACATGTGGCTATAAAGATCGTGGCTTCTTACGCCGAAGACCAGATTATAACGACTGATCCAAGGCAGCTTTTGGAGATTCAGGAGGCAAAGGACGAATTTGAGCAGGCGCAAAACAGAAATCAATAAAACAATAAAGCAAAAAATCAAGCCCGCCAATTACCAAAGTGGATTATTCTCGCAAGTGGTAGGCGAGTGCCCTAGGGGCAAAAGCACAGAAAACACTAAAACACAAGGAACAGTCAACAAGGAACAAGGGAGAAATCAGAAATAAAGAAATAGCGCGGTATTTTTCCCCTCCTCTTTGAGGAGTGGTGGTCCCGAGTCCCGTGAGGGCGAGGGACGGGGTGGTGGGGGAAATCAAGAAATCAAGGCATTAGTAATAAGTAATTAGAAATCAGGACAGGAATTAGAAAGCAGAAACAGAGAAATTAAAAAGTTAAAATATGCGCAATAAAAAGTTGGCAACAATTTTGGTAATCGCGTTTGTTGCGGTTTTGGCAGCGTTGGGGGCGTGGATGTTTTTTGGTGAAAAACAAACAGACAATCCGGTGAATATTAATATCATGACCAACGGTGATAATAATCAGCAATTGCCAAGCTCTAACGGGGTTAACGGTTTGGATAATCAGCAAGCGACTGGCCAAGATCAGAAACAGCCACCGGTTATCAGTCAAGAAACAGAGGCGCTCAACCGGGCTAAATTTTTTGTTGAGATGATCGGCTCTTATTCGCCCGGGGCAAGGTTCCAAAATGTGATTGATTTGCAGCCAATGATGTCTGATAAGATGCTTGTCTGGTCGCGTGACTTTATGGAGAGGAACCAGGCGAGTTTAGAAGACAATCAGGAAAGTATAACCACGAAAGTTTTTAAAACTAACCCGTCGGTTTTAAATGAAAACATAGCCAGCTTTACTTTTACCGCCAGAAGGACCAAGCTAGCAGGCGAAAATCAGATAAGTTATAGCCAAGAGGCAGAAGTGGAAATGGTAAAAGACCAAGGTACCTGGAAAGTAAATAATTTGATTTGGAGATAAATATGTTGTCTGAACTTAATTACAAAAGGATTATTTTAGCAATACTGCTCGTGATTATAAGCGCCGGGTTGATTTTTGGTATTGTTTGGCTGATATTTTTGAGGCCGGGCAGCAATATTGGGGAAGAGCCTGGGGAAATAACATCAACTGGCGGGACACTGCCCGGGACCGGATTGGGGGCTGGCGGCAATTTAGTAGGACAGCTTGGTGGCAGGTTGCCGGGTGAAGATTTAACAGGATCAATAGGCGGCATTGATCAGGGACGCGCTCCAGCTCGGGCGGAAATATCGGAGGTGGCGAGCGGATCATTTACCAAAGCGAATATTTTAAACGACGAATCAGTAAAAGGCGTAAAAAAAAATAAAGAGGCTGACAGTTTTAATTATTTGAGCGCCGAAGACAATAAATTTTACCGGATATCTTCCGAGGGTGGAGAAAAAATTCTTTTATCGGCGGAAACATTTCCTTTCGTGGACAAGGTGACTTGGTCGCCAGACGGTGATAAGGTAGTTTTGCAATATCCGGACGGGGCGGCGGTTAGTTATGATTTTACAACCAACCAAAAGACGACTTTGCCGACAGGACTTGAAGGGCCGTCATTTGACCAGAGCGCGAACAATATCGCCTATAAGTTTATAAGCAGCCGCGAGGAAGACAATTGGCTCGTGGTCACGGACGCAGACAGCAATCAATCACGGGCGGTAGAGGCAATCGGAGATCAGGGTGATAAGGTACAGGTTGACTGGTCGCCCAACAATCAGGTGGTGGCTTTATACAGAAAGTCGGTAGGGCTAGAGAAGGAGGAAATATTTTTTATAGGTTTAAATGATGAAAACTATAAGTCCTTGACGGTTGAGGGGTCCAATTTCATCGGTGTCTGGTCGCCCGAGGGAGACAAGATTTTGTACAGCGTGATCAGCTCGGAGAACAATTACAATCCAATTTTGTGGATCGTTGACGCGGAGGGGGATAATATCGGTAATAATAATTTTATTTTTGGGCTGGTCACCTGGGCAGATAAGTGCACTTTTAATAATGACGGTAAGACTGTTTATTGCGCGGTGCCAGTAAGTTTGACAGCGGCGGCCGGCATGTATTCAGAAATCGCCAATGACAGTCCGGATGTTTTTTATCAGATAAATTTAGACACGGGCGTAAGCAAGCTGATTGCTTATCCGGTTTTGTCGGAAAATTTGGAAAAATTTCAAGTAAAACAATTATTTGTGAGCGGCGATAACAGCAAGCTTTTCTTTTGGGATAATTTCACCGACAAGATTTATTATCTAAGATTAAAGTAATTTTTATGC
>LCCW01000024.1 GCA_000998185.1 Candidatus Kuenenbacteria bacterium GW2011_GWA2_42_15
CAGAAATAAAATCTATGCCGTTTATTATACCCCGCGCGGCGAAACTGAATTTTATGGCCAAGCAGCGCTGGCTATTTATAATACTTGGCTGAAAACTATCAAGAGCGCGCAAATTAAAGGCATTGTCGCATCAGCGCCGGTAAAAAAGTTGACTGGCCGGGTGTCTGTGATTATGGATGTGCATCGAGAAAAATTTCAGCCCAACACGATTCTCGTTACTTCCATGACCCGACCGGAATTTATGCCGCTGATGCGCCGGGCTAAAGCAGTCATTACTGACGAAGGCGGCGTTACTTGCCACGCCGCTATTATTTCGCGCGAGCTGGGCATTCCCTGCATTATCGGCACTAAAAACGCCACTCAAATGCTGAAAAACGGAGACAAAATAGAGCTGGATTTGCAAAGCGGGATAATAAAGATCATTAGATAATTATTTGCTAAATTTATTGTTAACTGAAGAAAAAAATATGTTTAGAGAAGGAACGAATTTTTTTACCAGGCATTCCCAAAAAATAAAAGGAGGCCTTGAGGAATCAGAAAAATATAAAGGGCTAACTCCGGCGGGAGTAGAGCTAGCGAAGAAAACAGCGACTGAAGGATTGAAACCCATAATTGATTCTCTGCCGCCGGATGCGGTGATGGCTATTCTGGGGGGGTCAGACGCGGTTCGCACAAAATCCACGGCCCAAATTTACGGGGATGCTTTGGCGGAATTGTATCAAGACGACAAAAATACCGTCATTAGAACCAAAGAGCAGATAGCTGACCCAGAGAAATCATACTTAAAGATAGTAAAGGGGTTAGAACAAGAGATCGCGGATAATCCGGACAAAAAATTTGTGATTAATTTTCCCTTGTTTATAAAGGAGTTTTCCATGAAAGGACGCTGGACTGATGAAAAGGGGAACCTTTCACCCTTTACTAATAAATTGCTTGAAGCGGCGAACCAAGATGATAATCAGGCTGTTATTAAATGGGTGGAATCACAAGGAGAAATTGACGGAATAAAAGGTCCCAACCCGACGGAAGTAGCGCAAGCTTATAAGCAAGGTTTTGATAGGCTGCGTGAATTCGCGACAAAGCATGCGCCTGGTCGGCCAGTATTTGTCGGCGGAGCAGAACATTCTTGGGATCTTGATGTTTTTATTGCTTATATGACGCACGGCAAAGTTGATGGAGAATCTATCAGAAAAATTATGGGTGATAAAGAAGAAATGATTCAGGAAACAGAGCCGTTTTATTTCAGAGTTGAACCCGACAAAATAGTCAGTCGCTACCGAGGTCAAGACTATGAATTTGCATTAACCGATGAAAATTAGTTTTAAAAATTTCGAACAAAAATTTTTATATGAAATGGATTATTTATCAACGCGGTACCATTTATCCTCACGCAGCAGATATGTTTTTGCGCGGCGTTTTAGAATACTCTGAAAAATTAGCCGGGGGCTTTGTCAGCACTTTATACATCAATTTAGGACCAAAATTATTCTGGAGCTGGCGGCGAGCTGATATGATGCAATTGATCAAAATAATCTTGAGGAAAATTGGTCATCCGCGGAAATGCCGGTTGCATTTACACAAACTTTATTACCATTAGCCAACGCGCGATTAGTGTCGCTGACCGGTTGCGGCACACTAATTTAAAAAATTTTTCTAAGCAAAAATTAATTAAACACTATGCCATCCTTGATCAAACTCTTTTACCAGCCAATGGATTATTGGGGGTGGAGGTGGACGCGATTGATATCAAGAGCTGATTAAAGTGGCTTTGAAAAATAAAATAAAAGATGGAGACATTGATAAAATTTATAGTAAATTTTGGTGGACTAAATTGGGTTGGGAAAATATTATCCCGCATACATTTAATTATTTTAATAAAGCCATTTTAAAATATCATAAATTAGATAAGCAAGGATTAAAAAATAGATTAGTGGCAATTAACGAACAGCAAAAAGTCATCGCGCGAGAAAGAAAAGAGTTGGTTAAACAATATCGTTTAGGCGAAAATATTTCGCGTTATTTAAAAGTGATTGATGCATACAGTCTGATTCATGATTTGCGCAAAGAATGCCAGGTCAAATCTATTTACGCTTATTTTCTTTTGACGCGTGAAATCGGACGCAGCTTAAAATTAAAAGTTGATGATTTGGCATGGCTCCTGCATCATGAAGTTCAAGCTTTGCTCCGTGGTAAACAATTAGATAACAAAGAAATCGAGAGAAGAAAAAAGGCCCTGGCTATTTTAGTTAATAAACAAGGCATTAAAGTTTGGAGCGGACAAGCAGCTTTGGATTTATGTCAAAAAGAGTTGCAATTGAAGAATCAAAATGTCAAGGAATTAAAAGGCAGAGGAGTTACTTCTGGCAAAGTCAAAGGTAGAGCAAAAGTATGTCAGGGCATGCTTGAAGCATTGCAAAAGATTAAAAGCAAAAAAGATATTTTGATTTGCCCGATGACTTTGCCTGATTATGTGCCGGCTATGAAGCGGGCCGGAGCGATTGTAACTGACGAAGGCGGCATCACTTGCCATGCGGCGATCATTGCTCGTGAATTAAAAATTCCCTGCATTGTCGGCACGCAAATAGCGACTTCGTCCTTAAAAGATGGTGACCTAGTTGAAGTTGACGCGGATAAAGGGATTATCAAAAAATTAAAATAGCTAATATTAGCAAAGAATATTTATTGATAATAAAAAAATCCGTAAATTAAGCATAAATTCATTGACAATAGTCCATAAATTATATATAATTAATATGTAAATTAACCCCCAATTACTATGATTCAACGTCAATTATTAAAAACATTGATTAATAATCAACGGACTGGTTTTATAAATATAATCTATGGCACTCGTCGAGTGGGCAAAACCGTCCTGCTTGAACAATTAAAAAACCATTATCAAACTGAAAAAATCCTTTTTATTAATGGTGACACGGATGAAGGCCGGGAGTTATTGAGCGAGAATTCCGAAGTAAAATTATCTAATTTAGTCAAGAACTATACCTGTATATTTATTGATGAAGCGCAGAGAATTCCCAATATCGGCTTGTCTCTTAAAATAATCATTGATAAATTTTCGGATAAGAAAGTTTTTGTTACTGGTTCGTCATCACTTGAATTAACGCGCGGCATTAAAGAAAATTTAACCGGCCGCAACATTGTGTTTCAGCTTTATCCGTTCGCCCTGACGGAAATAGCGGCTACCATGGAAGATTATAAGAAAAAATATTTGCTGGATGAACTGCTGATTTATGGCGGTTACCCATATTTGCGGCAACTCGGCCAGCCAACAGATAAACAACATTATCTCAAAGAAATAGTTGATGATTATTTATTTAAAGATGTGCTGATGCTGGAAAGAATTGATAACCCGGATACTTTTAAAAAATTAGCCATTCTTTTGGCTTGGCAAATAGGCAATGAAGTTTCTTTAAGCGAACTGGCTCAAAATTTAAACATTGACATCAAAACAGTCAGCCGTTATCTATATCTTTTAGAAAAAAGTTTTGTTATTTTTCCTCTTGGTGCTTATGCGGGCAATTTAAGAAAAGAAGTGGCTAAAAGCAAAAAATATTATTTTTACGACTTGGGCATTCGCAATGCCCTGGTAGGGCAGTTTCTGCCATTAAACAGTCGGACTGATGTCGGTAGATTATGGGAAAATTTTTTAGTGGTGGAAAGAAGAAAGGTATTGGAATATCAAAGAATAGTTTTTGAACACTATTTTTGGCGCGCTTATTCTGGCGCGGAAATTGATTTGGTGGAAGTAATTAATGGACGATTAGCGGCCTGGGAATTCAAGTGGCAGGATAAAAAATTTAAGACTCCTAAACAATTCCGTGAACAATATAAAATTGAAGCGCAACTTATTAATCAGGAGAATTTTTTAGAGTTTATTGAGTAAAACTAGCATCCTTATATTTTTATAGGATGATGGTAAAAAAAGTTGACGCGGACAAAGGCGTCGCGAAAAAATTAATATGAAGAAAAAAAATTTTAATCCCATTATTGACAAATTCCAGCCGTTGGCATTTCACCAGTGCGTGAAAATTTTTCAGGCGCACGATGATTGGATTGTGCAGGAAGCGCCAGCTACGCCCTGGTATTGGTGGGTTTCGGCTGTGGCCTGGATTTACGGTCTGACCAGTGTCGGATATTCAACCGGAGATTTTTTGACATACTGCACAAAGGATGTCGGTACTTTGGTTATCGGCCGCAAAACCTTTATGCGCCAGGCCGAACATCTGATTAGACAAGAGTTGGCGGGAAAATCTGTCATTAACCAATGGCGCCGCGTCTGGCAAGGGGAAAATAAAAATTACGTGACCTTGGTCAAGTGCATTCAAGAAACCGATTTGGCATTGTTAGATGAAAAAGAATTTATACAACTATTCAAAAGTTTTTGCCAGGCATATTATAAAGTGGAATATTTGCCGCTCTCAAATGAATTTTTCATTCCCTACACCGACCAGCTGTTAAAGGAATTAATGTTTAAATATCCGAAATACAGCGAAGCAATCGCCGGACTGGTTATGCCAAAGAAAAAATCTTTTATGCAAAAAGAAGAGCAAGAATTATTGGTGCTGAAAAAATTACCGAAAAGCAAGCAAAAACAAGCGTTAAAAAAACACGCGGAGAAATGGTACTTCATCACGAGCGGTTATGACGGAGCGCACACGCCGAGTATAAGCGAGCTGAAACATAAAATGGCGGGATTAAAATTAAAAAAACAAAACATGGTGGAGAAAAAATTGCCGGCGTCAATACTGGACCACAAAACCAAAGTTATTTTGAAATTAACGAAAAAAATCGCGGATTGGAAAGACGAACGCAAAAGAAACAATCTTATTGGTTCCTTTTTTCTGGATAAATTTGCCAGAGAATTCAGCCGGCGCTATAATCTGCCATGGCGGTTGGTTCGCTATGCCATTCCGGCCGAATTTATGGAGATTAAACAAGGCGGGCAAAAATTCAAAAATATGCTGACTAAACGAGCAGCCACTGGCGTGGCCTGGGGAATGAGCGGATTCAAGTATTCTGGGATATTTATGGGGCGGCAGTATGAGGAAATTAAAAAAAGTATTACTGGCTTGAAGCAAAGCGAAGAAATATTGACTGGCATCGCGGCTTGCCCGGGCAAAGCATTCGGCAGGGTGCACATCATTCACAACCCGACTAAAGAAAAAATTAAAGCGGGTGAAATCTTGGTCACTTCCATGACACGGCCTGAATTCGTGCCACTCATTAAAAAAGCCAGGGCAGTGTTGTGCGACGAAGGCGGACTCTTGAGCCACGCCGCGATTGTCAGCCGTGAACTTCACATCCCATGCATCGTGGGGATGAGACACGCTATGGCGAGCCTCAAAGACGGAGATTTAGTGGAGGTTGATGCAAACAAGGGAATTGTTAAAAAATTAAAATAAATATTTTCGGTTGTTATGAAAATTAACTATCAAAAAATAAAAAATGCCAACTGGTATCGCCAAGGCGCGGCGGCCAAACCCTTGTATGTTTCTTATCCTATTACCGCGTGTCAGAATTTTTATCTCAAAAATAAGCCGCTAGATTATTATTATCGTTTTATCGCTGATATTAGGCAGGAACAAATGGTTGATTACATTGACAAAAAGTGTCTAGTCCGCAATGCTAATTTTTATCTTCATCATCAAATTAAAACCTATGGTTTTATAGAACAGATTAAAAAACATTGGCAGGAGCACAATGTTAATAAATTTTTACTAGCAGTAGAAGAGTTAGCAAGAATTAATTTTACTCAATTTAGCGATCAGCAGTTATTGAAAAAATTTTTAGATTTTTCAAAAACATTTATGGGCGTTTGGTATAATTCCATTTTCCATGACACTTTTGACGTGGAAGGAGAAAAAATATTATTTAAAATTCTCAAGCAAGCCAAATTAAATTTAAACGGGCAAGAATTGGAGATACTCCTGACTTACCCCCAGCCGTCAATCTTACAGCAGGAAAGACTGGATTTATTTAAGATAGTTCACGCGACAGTAAAGAATAAAATAGCTCTTAATAAACTTACGCCGAATTATTTAAAAAATAGTTTTTTTCAAATACACGCCATGCTTATTCGTCATGTTGCCAAATATCATTGGCTGTATAATGATTTCGCCTCTATAGTTAAATTGGATGAAAAATATTTTTTAAAAAATATTAAAGGAATTATTAGCAGTCAGGAAAAATTAGCGGAAGAAGAAGCATTAAAAAATAGTTTTAAGAAATTAAAAGTTAAAAGAGAAAAATTGATTAAAGATAAAAAAGTAAGCAGGCCAGTAATGAATATTATTAGTATGCTGGCGACTATCGCCCGCTGGCGGGATGAAAGAAAAGCATATAATCAATTGGGCGATAGCATCGTGGAAAAATTTATTAAAGAGTTTAGCTTGAGAATCGGAGTTAAACAAAATATTCTTGAGCATCTGTTGTGGCAGGAACTAGAAAAGATTTTTTATTTATCCAAAAATGATTTAAGACAATTAGACCAAAGAATGCGTCAAGGTATTTTGTCAGTGGTTTTTAGGCAAGGCGAGATCCACTGGTTGCCTTATATTCAGGCCGAGAAAATAAGGAAAATAATGATTGGCATAATGAGTAAATGTGATAATTTAAAAGGCCGGCCAGCTTATCCGGGCAAAGTTCAAGCTAGAGCCAGAATTATTTTAAATAAAAAAGATTTTCATAAATTAAAACCAGGCGAAATTTTAGTCGCCCCTAATACCCGACCGGAATATGTGCCCATCATGAAAATCGCCGGCGCTATTATTTCAGAAGAGGGCGGCATTACCTGCCACGCGGCCATTATTTCCCGTGAATTAAAAAAACCAGCGGTGGTTGAAGTTGACGCAGATCAAGGAATTGTGAGAAAATTAAAGTAATTAAAAGTTATCAATTAAATTACAAACATATGGAAAAACCAAATGTGTATATCTTAAATTGGGGCAAGATGGGAGCAGCTGATGCCGCATCTAAATTGGGCGATAATGCTTATAGCGCAGACACGACAGTGGGGTTAATTGAATATGAAAAAAATGGCAACAAAAAAAAATTAATGCTGGTGGATGCAGGTATGGCGGTTGCTTGGCCGGAAATAAAGAAAAATTTGGAAAAATACGGTTCGCTTAATCAAGTGACACATATTTTAATGACGCATTGGGACCAGGACCATGGCCAGAATTTAAAAGAGCTGGCCGGTAAATTAGTTTTATCGAGGGCTGGTACAGCTAGGATT
This sequence comes from Candidatus Kuenenbacteria bacterium GW2011_GWA2_42_15, assembly GCA_000998185.1. Classification (GTDB taxonomy): domain Bacteria; phylum Patescibacteriota; class Patescibacteriia; order UBA2196; family GWA2-42-15; genus GWA2-42-15. The sequence continues at coordinate 7,256 of LCCW01000024.1, forward strand.
GGCACTTTGGATTTTGGTCAGATTAACGACCTTTGTCCTAATGGTTATATTGAAAATGAGTATATCAAATGGCTGGAAACAAATTCAGCACACTCTCGTGATGAGCTGGTTTATATAATAGATTCAAAAAATGAAGGTTTGATAGCTTTTTTGGGTGATTTGATTTTTGCGCCATGTTCAGTGCTGCCTATTGCTAATCTAATCGGTTTTGATACAGGGTTTACAATTAATCCAGTCAAAAAATATCTATTCTTGAAAAAATTAGTCAGAGATTATCCCAACTTATCCCAAGCTTACATTGGGCATTACAATAAACCCTTATCTTATGATGATTTAATCCAACACATTAAAGATTTAGAATCAGAAGAATATCAACGGTTTTTGAAGACATTTCTTAATAAACAAGAACCGGAGAATAAAAAATTAAGATCACAGTTGAAGTAAAAAACTATTTTTAGATTTAACTTTTTCATTTTGGATCAATATTTATTAATATAAAGTTTATTGAGTAATTTGAAGGTTGACGCGGAGAAAGGGAATATGTAGAAAGACTAAATAAACGGAAGTTTGCTCCGTACCGGACGAGTCAGAGCCAATACCAATCTTGAGCTCATTACAATTCTGGTTAGATGAGGCATATTTGACAAATTTCTCATTTCTATTATAATAGAAATGAAGCCAAAATAATACTTACAAAATAGAAACAACCATCAAAACTTATGCTTAAAAAAGAAGTTATTTGGCGGGAAATATTATTTCAAGCCATAGAAAATAAGCAATACAGCTTTACTCAAAAAAATTTAGCTCAACAATTCGGATTTTCCTTGAGCACTGTTTTTAACGCGCTCAAAATTCCCCGTGCCACCGGCGCCATTGAAGTCAAAGGCCGGTATTTTCAAGTGACGGACAAAGACAAGCTGCTGGCCATCTGGGGCACGCGGCGTAAATTCAGCCAAGACATAATTTACACCACCCACATTGATTTGCCGGTCCAAAAAATTGAAGGCCAACTGCCAGCCGACGTTATGCCAACCGCTTACACTGCTTACCGCCTGAAGTTCAATGAAGCACCGGCGGATTATGACAAAGTCTATGCCTACGCCGATAATTTAGACGCGATTAAAAAAAGATTCCCGCTCCGAAAAGGCCAGCCCAATCTAATCATATTAAAAATGGATAAATATTTAAAACGTTATGGCGCGCTCGCTCCTCTGGCGCAAATTTATGTTGATGTGTGGAATTTGAGCGACTGGTTCGCCCATGATTATCTGGCCGCGTTAAAAAATAGATTTTAAGATTTTTAAGATATGGAATATTATCAAAACATCATTACCGCGAAAAGTTTCCAGATTCTGCAAGCGCTCAAACGTCAATATGATTTTATTCTCATCGGCGGCTGGGCGGTTTTTTTATATACGCGTACTTTGAAATCAAAAGACATTGATATTATCGTTGATTACCCGGCGCTGGAAAAACTGCGCGCCGATTTCGGCCTGGGCAAAAATGAACGTCTGAAAAAATATGAAATCAGCCGGGAAGAAATTGATGTTGATATTTATCTGCCGCATTATTCTAAACTCGGCTTGCCGCTTGAGAATATACCAAATTATTGTCAGGCCGTTGACGGTTTCAAAGTTCCCAAACAAGAAGTCCTGTTAATTTTAAAACAAGTCGCCTACGCCGATCGTCGTGGTTCGGCCAAAGGCGTCAAAGACAAGATTGACATTATCAGCTTGTTGACCACCGCTGATTTTGATTTCGAGTTTTATAAAGATATTTTGGACCAATATAATTTAAAAATTTTTGCCCCGGCGCTCAAGGATTTAGTACGCTCGGTCACTCAAGTGCCGGAACTCGGCCTGAATCAATATCAATATGCCAAACTGAAAAAGACGGTGCTGGCATCAATAAAATAACTCGTATGACTAGAAAATTTGATCTCGTTTACAAAACCACCACCACGCCATTCTTTCCCATTTGTCTCATCGGGCAAAGTTATAGCGGCGATTTTAGCTGGCTTGGCGTGAAAAAACTAAAGAAAATACCAGTGATAGCGGTGATAAGAGACGGCGCCGTCAATTGGTTTTTTGACCAGCAGTTAAAACAGAGTGCCATAAAAATTTTTAAAAATATTTATCACACACCCCAGTGTCTCAATAAAATTAAAAATAAAGAACGGGAAATCTCGAACATTCTCTTGCGAGAGATCAAAACACCCATTCAGTCTCTGTTTGATGATAAAAAATTAAATCAGCCCGGCATAAATAAACTTAAAAAAATCTTTTCTCATTACGCCGAGTATGGACATTATGTTGACGATCCCGGTTTTCTCTTCCAATTATATTTGGTTGATGAATTTAAAAAAGCAGTTTATCAAAATGTGCCGGGCGATATGGAAGAAAAAAACAAAGTTTTTAGTCTGCTGTTGTCCTCCAATCAGCTGACTCACTATGAAAGATTTTTAATGGAATTGCGTCAGTTAATTATTCTCAAAGAAAAGCCAGTGCCGCGGATGAAAAAAATTTCAAAAAAATTCTTTTGGTTGGTACACGATTATTTGGGCGATATCATTGACGCAAAGTATTTGTTTAGAAAAATAAAGGAAATAGACAAAAATCCCCGTGAATTAACCAGCCAGTGTCAAGCCGCCGTCAAGCGCGTTCAAGATATAAAGGCCATAGAAAAATGCCTGCCCCAAAAATTGTTGCGTCAAGTCAAAACGATTCAGCCAATTCTATATCTTTACAATGAACGGAAAAAAGAGGTGTTAAACCAAGTGAATATTTTTTTAAAAAATCTGTTTCATTACAAATTCGGACATATGTCTTTTGGCCAGCTGCATACTTATTATCAACTTACCCCGGATGGAATAATCGACGCACTGTGTGGTCTGGAAATTAAGAAATACGGAAACAGAGAAAAGAGCTGGGTTTACTATATTGCCAATGAAAAGATAAAAAATGGCCCGAAGAAATTTATGCAATTGGTAGAAGTACAAGGCAATGCCACTACTCTGCGGGGTGCCTGTGCCTGCCCAGGTAGGATCCATATTGACTGAAACCGGCGGACTAACCTCCCATGCGGCCATTGTCGCGCGAGAACTAAAAAAACCCTGCGTGGTCGGCATAAAAAATTTAATCGCCACGCTCAAAGACGGGGACTTGGTTGAGGTTGATGCGGATAAGGGAGTAGTAAAGATAGTTAAATAGTTAAATTAAATGGAGTTTGGTGGAAGCCTGCCCCGTCGAATGAGCCGGGGTTGACGCGGACAAGGGAATGGTAGTAAGATTAAACAGTTAGGATCAATAATAAATAATATTAAGTAAAATTAAACATATGAGGCATTTTACGCGAACTGAAGATCTAACCAATAAAGAATATCTGGAAATTCTCCGCCGAACTAAAATTTTTGACGAGGGCATAGCCAGAGGCGAAAATTTTACCCACTTGTGCCCAGGTAAAGTGATCGCTACCGAATTCTTCCAGGAAAGTACCAGAACTTCAGCCAGCTTACAAGCCGCAATGGTCAAATTGGGCGGTGGCTGGTTTGGTATCTCGGGCATAAAAGGGACATATTTGGAAACCGGGGAGGAAGATTTGGAAGACACTTTGTATGGCGTAGCTCCATTGGCTGACATTATGGCCATTAGACACAAAACCTTAGATTTGACAAAATTTGCCGGAGAAGGCTTTCCCCTACCCTTGATCAATGCCATGTGCGGAGGGACAGAACACAGTATTGCGGCAGTGGGTTTTTTTTACACGGTGAAAAAATATTTTCCCAATTTAAGCAAGGTGAAGATGGGCATCTACGGGATGACTAAATCATCCCGGCCAGCCAAAGCTTATTTGAAAGTATTAAGCCGTTTTAAAGTGACTTTTTACGAGGACCCAGTAGTGCCGGAATTGGCTACGCCGGAAGAGATAAAAAAGATTGTCAAAAAAAATGGGGCCAAACACATAACCGATAAACTGGAAAATTTTATAGACCAAGTGGATGTACTCTTGGTAGTTGAAGGGCTGCCACAAGCCGGTGAGGACCCCAAGGTAGTGGACAAATTTAATGAAAACTTTGTACCAATTAATAAAAAGCGCTTGGCAAAAGTGAGAAAAGATGCCATTATTTCGGTGGGTGAGCCCAGAGCCACGACTGATGGGCGGCTAGTGGCCCTGAAAGAAACTGATAATGATCCGCGCATGATAGAAAAAGAGATGTGTAAGAATATGGTTTATACCAATATGGCGCTGATTACTTATTTATTAAATATCAAGATAAAATAAATAAATAAATAAATAAACATAAATAATAAAAACAACAAGGTGAATCTTAAAAACTTTGGAGGTAAAAAACTATGGAAAACGAACTATCTATCTACCAGCCGGAAAAAATAGTGACTCCGGAAACGGGGCTAAGGGGGAAAGAAAATGTA
>LCCW01000025.1:0-728 GCA_000998185.1 Candidatus Kuenenbacteria bacterium GW2011_GWA2_42_15
GAATTTTTTTCTGAATACAACTCGGCCCACTGTTTTGACATGGAAAGAATCAAGCCGCCGACCAGGGCGGCGCAGGTGGAAACGCCGGCTAAAAGTCCTAAAAGAAAAAACATTGGCAAAGATGAAGTTGAATTAACATTTATTAAACCAGCCAAACCGCTGTTTTTAAGCAAGAAAAAACCGGCAATAATAAATAAGGCCGTGCCAGCGATTGTGAAAAAGTCATTGCCTCCTTTTTTTTCTGTAATTTTTATTGGCTGATCAGAGAAAAAATAATTTTCTCTTCTGAAAATTTTATTTAATCTGTTAGCGTTTGGTTTTTCTCCATCATAAACGATAAAGACACTACCCTTGTCAACCGAGGCCTCAACTGATTTTATTTCCTTTAAAGCAGCTAATTTTTTTTCTATTAAAACCTCGCAAGAAGCGCAATGCATGCCAGAAACAAAATAAGTATGGTTGTTAAGATGGATGGACATAAAATTATATTTTATTATTTATGAAATAATTTTGTTACTTTTAAAATTTCTTCAATCATCTCTTGTTTTCTTTTTTCGTTTTTTGTGGCCATGGCCGTTTTAAAGCAAGTATTCAGATGGTTTTCCATCAGCATCTGGTGGGCAGATTTTAAAAGCCCAATGGCAGCCAAATTTTGTTGCATAATATTAATGCAATATTCATTGGTTTCAACCATTTTGATAATTTTGGATATTAAACTTTGCGCCTTC
>LCCW01000025.1:770-9334 GCA_000998185.1 Candidatus Kuenenbacteria bacterium GW2011_GWA2_42_15
AGCAAATTTACTTTTAATTATATTTGTGCTAAATTATGAATATAAAGATATAAAGTTTCTTAACCCACCCACCACCCAAATTGAGGTCCCGCCGTCCGCTCGCAAAAAATTCTGGCCGTCCCCGCCGTCGTTAAAACTTTGGCGGGCAGGCATTCAGGCGGGCGAAAAGGAAGGGGGTTGGGGGGAAGCCTGCCTGCCGGCAGGCAGGGAATTTTCGCCCGCCTGTTCTGCGCCGTAGGCGCAGTGGGGTGGGAAGCGTTTCCGCCCGTCCCGCATTAGGCGGGACGGGCGGAAACGCTGGGGTGGGGTTTCAAATCATTCGAGCGATTGTCGCTCGAAAAAGGTTCGAGCTTCGTTCAGCAATTACGAATGAGTGAAACGAATGAGAGCTGAAGCAAGACAACTGCTTGTCTTGCGTTGGGAATTGAACGCCGGAGCGATGTGCGACGAGCAAAGGAGTGAGGAGCACCGCGAGGCGGTGGCTAGCCCGAGGAGGCGGAAGCCGACGAGAGGTAAAGCCAATTCCCAGCAGCCCGACCAATCAAGACATTTCAAATTTTCAGGGCTCACCACGCCTGTGGCGGAGCGGAGCTAATCAAGCATTTTTCGTTCAAAATAGGTTCAAGCGGCGCTAAGTAATTGCGACCAATAAAGACATTGACAGGCATGTGAGCATGTTGACTGGGTTTCCGCTCATCTGGACTGGCCAGTGCTCTGTAAAATTTTTTCCTTGCCTTTTTGAAACAAATATGATAAGGTAAAATATAAATATAAACCATCATTCTATGTCCAGTCTGTTAAAAGAATACGAAATTTTATACTTTCTGCCGATTACCTTCACGCCAGAAGAGGCTAATGATGTTAAAACGGAAATCGCCTCTATTATTGGCAAATACAACGGCAAGGTAATCAAAGAAGAGGATTTGGGCAAAAAAAAATTATCCTTCGCCATCAAAGGCGCCAGGCACGGTTATTATCTCGCGACCTATTTTTCTTCCGAGCCAAATGCCGCGGCCAAGATAAGTCGAGAGATTAAACTTATGCCCCAAATTATCAGGCATTCTCTAGTTATTAAAAAAGATTATAAATTGCCGCATCTGGCCGCCCCTCTTTCAGCGTCAGCCAAAGTAGAGGAGCCGCTAGCGAAGACAACGCCAACCGAAGAGTCCCAGTCCGAATATCCAACCGGTAAAGTTGACATGCAGGAACTCAATAGAAAAATTGACGAATTGCTTTTGGCAGATGTATAAAATAGAAACTATTTCAAAATATTAATTAACTAATCATCAAACCTATGAATCTTAATCGCGCTATGCTCATCGGCAATCTTACTCGCGATCCAGAGGTCAGAACCACGCCCAATGGCACTTCTGTCACCTCATTTGGCATTGCCACCAACTTCATCTGGACCGACCCCTCTGGCAATCGCCAAGAAAAAGTTGAATTTCACAATATTGTCGCCTGGAGAAAACTGGCTGAAATTTGCGGGCAATACCTGCACAAGGGCTCCAAGGTTTATTTGGAAGGCCGCTTGCAGACCAGAAGCTGGGATGATCAAACTGGCAACAAGCGCTATATCACCGAAATTGTTGCCGACAATATGATTATGCTTGATACCAAAGGCGCGAAACCAGCCGCCGGGCCAAACGCTCCACCGCCTGAAGAAACCACTCCTACTATTCAAATAGAGGAATCTGATGTCTCTCCGGTTAATGAAATTAAAGTTGAAGAAGTACCCTTTTAAAAAAATATGCTGAAACCCAGAAATGTTCCCAAAAACGCGCCCAATAAACATTGTTATTTTTGCGTCAATCAAATTGACAACGCCAACTATAAAGATGTCCCTACCCTGCAACGATTTATGTCGCATTACTGCCGCATTGTGCCGGGCAGACGGACCGGACTTTGCGCCAAGCACCAACGCAAGGTGTCCACTGCCGTCAAACGCGGCAGAGAAATGGGCCTTTTGCCATTTGTGAGAAAATAATCTTTCCATTCAAAAATCGCTCCGACTAACATCGGAGTGATTTTGTAATTTAAAATGTAAAAATCAAGGCAAACTGATGAATTTTTTTCTGGATTGCCCAATCAAGCCCGCCCTCGGCTACGATCGAGGGTCGGACAATGACAGTCGCGCCTTATATTCCGTTCTACCCTTTTCTTGATTTGTATTTTCTGTGTTTCTGCGTTTTTTTGTCTCTATCCCTCTCTCCCCTCGGCCTCTTTAACCTTATGCCAAATTTTAGCCGCGATATCGCGCGTCATTTTCATATTTTCCTTTAAAAACCTCTTGCTGTTCTCTCTCCCCACGCCAAGCTTGGCATCCAAATAGCTGTAAGAGTTGCCGGACTTGTTCACTATACCCTCTTCCACCCCGCGGTCAAGCACATCAGCGGTCACGGATATTCCTTCGTTATACATAATATCAAACTCGCAACTCTTAAACGGCGGCGCCACCTTATTTTTGACAATCTTGGCTTTGACTCGATTACCAATAAAATTTTCTCCCATTTTGATCTGGGCCGCCCGACGCAGCTCTATTCTGACTGAAGCGTAAAATTTCAAAGCCATGCCGCCGGTTGTCGTTTCCGGATTGCCAAACACTACCCCGATTTTCAATCTTGTCTGATTCAAGAAAATCACCGTTGTTTCGGTTTTACTGATAATGCCGGTCAGTTTGCGCAATGCCTGGCTCATCAGTCTCGCCTGCAGTCCCATATGCGATTGTCCCATCTCGCCTTCAATTTCCGCCTTCGGCGTCAAAGCCGCCACCGAATCTATCACAATTATATCCACGCCGCCAGAACGCACGAGTGTCTCTACGATCTCCAACGCCTGCTCGCCGCTGTCCGGCTGGGAAATTAAAAGTTCATCCACTTTCACGCCTATCTTTTTGGCATAATCCGGATCCAGCGCGTGTTCCGCGTCCACAAAAGCCGCTACCCCGCCTGATCTTTGCACGCTGGCAATGGCGTGTTGCGACACAGTGGTCTTGCCCGAAGCCTCTGCCCCGTATATCTCAATAACCCTGCCTCTTGGCAAACCCCCGACTCCCAAAGCCAAATCCAAAGATAAACAGCCGGTCGGAATCACCGGCACTTTTATTTTCTTTATCTCACCAAACTTCATAATCGCCCCTTCGCCAAATTTTTCCTTGATCTGCTCCATTGCCAATTCAGCGGCTTTTAACTTTTCCCCTCCTCCCATTACTTCATCCTCTATCTCCTGTTTCTTTGTCGGCATATTATTTAAATTAAATTAGTAAAATTATTATTAAGATTATTTTTTTGCCGCCGCCCCAACTTTTTTTGTCTGCCTGGCGCTATCCATTTGTCTAGATATTTCTGCATATACCTTTCCGATAATATCCTGCTTGCTAGAAAGCGGCATTACTGTCCCGAAAGCCTCAATGTCTATTTGCATCGGTGGTAATTTTTCATACTCCATTTTGTCATACCCAGCGGGAAACCAAACCGTTAAAAATGTTTTCCACTCCTGACCATTTTCTATTGGATGCGCTACGGTTAATTTATATGTGTACGCGTGGCCTGTCCACTCTCTTCCGTCTACCTTCATGGTACGGATTGGGTCGTCAGACGCATATTCTATTTTAGCTCTTCCCTCCAAAATTTCCCTGATAGTTGGCGACATTCCAGGCTCGCCGCGTCCATAATCTCCCGTTAGTTTATCCATATGCTTTTTATTTAATAATATTTTTGACAACTAATTTTTTATAATTATAAAAAATCCTTAATAATTTGTATATTCGTAACTGATTTGTAGATTTGCGGAGCGTTTATCTTGCCGCCACCGGCTCTTTTCCCTCCTCCACTAAAATCCGCCGGTACACCACGGTTGTCTGGCCGTGTTTCTTTTTAGCTTCCAATTCAATTACATTCAAGCCCTTATTCAAATTTATGTCAATTGTGAAAAATCCATTCTTATCAGCGGTTATCTCTTGTCCGTTGACGCCAATTGTAACTTCCTCTTCGGCTAGCCCGAGTATCTTTACCTCCCCGGCGCAAGTTATGTAATTATCATCCGGAAAAAGCACCACGAGTTTCGGCGGCCGATAAAGGCGCCACACCTGGAGGCCTAAATAAAAAACTATGGCCACGGCGCAAAAAATCACTGCCAGCCGCCTTAAAATACTTGGCAGGCAACGGAGATTTTTGGGGGTAATGCCAAATTTACAGTTTTTGTTGCCCGGCCAAAAATTCTGTCCTCTGGTCTCCTCTTTAAATTTTTTTAAGATTATGACTTTGTCCAAACCCAAAAAAAGCGCGTATCTCTGCAAAAAACTTTTCGCGTAAACCTCGCCCGGCAGTATCTGCCATTCGCCATTCTCCATTGCCTCCAGATATTCCTGCCCCACGCCTATTTTTTTCTCCACCAAAGACAAGGTTAAATTCAAAGACTCTCGAGCTTCCACCAGCCCTTCACCCAAAGACTTGACCGTAATTATTTTTTTCTGACGAAAAACCACCATATTAAAAATTATATTTATCCTCGCCCGCTCCATCCGCTTTTATCTCCTCTACCTCTGCTTCGTCAAACTCTTCTGTTTCCTCAACCACCGAGTCATCTCCCATATCTTTATCATCTTCCTCAATTCCTTCTGCTTGACCGTCCATATTCTCAACTGCTGCCTGTTCATTAATATCCTTGCCTTCAATTTCGCCCCGCTCCTTCATCTCTCCTGCCGTGGCATCATCATCTTGAACCAAATATCTATTGTTTTCTTGTTTTCTTGATTTCTTGATTTCTTGATTTCTTGATCGGTTGTTTTCTTGCCCCAATAATATCTCATCAGCCTGCTCCGCCAAGCTCTTCTCGCCCTTTTTAATTAATATCTCCCGCGGTTTTGCCCCGTCAGCCGGGCCAACCACCCCTTGTTGTTCCAGTAAATCCAAAATTCTCGCCGCTCTGGCGTAACCGATCCGCAGCCGCCTTTGCAGATATGATGCCGAGGCCTTTTTCTCGTTTAAAACTATGTCTCTGGCTTCGTCAAGCAAATCATCGTCTCCGTCGCTTTCATTTAAAACAATGCCGCCCAACCCCAAGGTCATCTGTCTCTCCGTCACCTCGTCAACATAATCGGGCAACCCGGCTTCTTTCAGATAAGCCACTGCATGCTCAATGTCTTCATCCGAGCAAAAAGCTCCCTGGATTCTTTTTGGCTTGGACAATTCAGCCGAAGTGTAAAGCATATCACCTCTGCCCAAAAGTTTTTCCGCTCCTGAAAAATCAAGGATGGTTCTGGAATCCATAAGCGAAGCCACGGAAAATGCTATTCTAGCCGTAATATTCGCTTTAATTAAACCGGTAATAATATCCACCGATGGTCGCTGGGTCGCCAAGATTAAATGAATCCCGACCGCTCTGGCCATCTGCGCCAACCTGATTATCGCCGCCTCCACCTCCGCTCCAGCCACGGACATTAGTGTCGCCAATTCGTCAATTATAAAAACGATGTACGGCAATTTATCATTCGGGTGAGTCACATTGTAGCTCTGAATGTTTCTCTTACTGGCATTGGATAAAATATGAAAACGGCGCTCCATCTCGCTAATCGTCCACTTCAAAGCATTGATTGTTTTTTTCACTTCCGTCACCACCGGCGTCAACAGATAAGGAATATTGTTATAAGAAGTCATCTCTACTCTCTTTGGATCAACCAAAATAAATTTCAATTCATCCGGCTGGTTCTGATATAAAAGTGAAATAATAATGGAATTCAAACACACGGTCTTGCCGGAATTTGTCGCCCCGGCCACGAGCAAATGCGGCAACCTGGCCAAGTCAGCCAGACACGCATTGCCGGCCACATCTTGCCCAAGCGCAATAGTTAAACTTGATTTTCTTTCTTTAAAAACCGGCGACTCCAAAACTTGCCTCAAAGGCACGATCGCGATCTTACTGTTTGGCACCTCTACCCCAACCAAAGATTTTCCCGGTATCGGCGCTTCAATCCTGATCGGGTGCGCGGCCAAAGCCAAAGCCAGGTCATTACTCAAACCGAGTATCCTTGATAATTTGACGCCATCGGCCGGCCGAAAAGTATACTGCGTTACTGTCGGCCCAATGGCAATGCCTACCATCTCCACCTCAATGCCGAAATTAGCCAATGTTTTCTTGATTTTTTCTTGGCAAAAAGCAATGTCACCGGCTGTCGGCTTGCCAGCTTTGTTGCTTAATAATTCTAAAGGTAAAATTATTTTAGGATATTTTTTTCTTGCTCTTCCTCGCGCTACTGCTTCTTCCGCATCTTGGCCATCACTGTCAGACATTATTGCTTCTTGACTCTCGTCATTACCTTTTTCTTCCTTGATGTCCGCGATTTCTCGGCCTTCAAAATCCAAGTCTACTCCGGCCTCTTCTTGCCCTTCTGCCTCCCGGCCTATTTTTTTTAATCGGCGATAACTGATAAATTCATTTACTTTTTGCCGAGCGCTTTTTAAAGTCAGCCTTTCTATCAAATTTTCCAAAGTCGTATTGAATAAAAGTAAAATCCCGACAATAAGCATGGCGAGCATTACTACCAGACTTCCCCACCTGCCCATGCCGATCAATTCCAGAAACGGCCACAAAATCAAATAACCCACATAGCCGCCGCCAGTCCCGCTTTTTAATGAAAGGCTCATCATTTCCGGATTCCTGAATAGATGAAACAACCCGGAATAGCCAAACACGCTCAAAGTCATGCCCAGCCAGTTGGCGCCTTTAAAAAAATTATGAGCCGGCTTCAAAGAGAAATAGCTGGCCAAAATTAAAATCAAAGGGAATATCCAAAATCCCCAGCCGAAAACCAGCTTTAAAATATAATAGACATATCGGCCGAATGTTCCGGCTAAATCAAAAATGGAAAGTAAGCTCAAAAATGCCAAAGCCATTAAAACCACTATTAAAATTCCTTTCCTCGTGGGCGGCTCCACTCCTGGCAAAAGTTCGTCAAAACCCAGCCTTCCGCTTCTTTTTTTAACCATATTTACAAAAAATATTAATTTCTTCCCTCCCTTATTCTAACATTTTTTAGGCTCAAAGACAAACGAAAAAACAATCAAGTTTATTCCAATCGCGAGCGAGTGATCCCGCGGCAAACTATAACGGACTTTTAATATTCTTTAAGCTGGGATTAGTTACTTTGGTATAAATTTGCGTAGTTCTAATATTGGCATGGCCTAATAATTCTTGCACATAACGGACATCCACGCCATTTTCCAAAAGATGCGTGGCAAAGCTGTGGCGCAAAGAATGAAAACTGGCCGGTTTTTTAATGCCCGCTTTTTTCAAGGCCGAATAAAAAACTTTTTGCGCGCTCATCTCCGTCAACTTACCGCCCCGGTTGCTCTCAAAAACATAATCATCATTTTCCCTGCCAGCCATTATAATTTTCAATTCCTCAATTATATTTTTTGACAAAACAGTCAGACGATCTTTTTTGCCTTTGCCTTGCCTGACGATTAAAGTTAATTCATCCAAATTAACATCAGCCACTTTCAGCCGCACCACTTCGCTCACCCGCAGCCCCGCGCCATAAGCCAAAGCGACCATCATTTTATGCTTCAAATTATCAATACAATTAATTATTTGCCGGATTTCTTCCCGTGATAAAACAATGGGCAATTTTTGACTTTTTTTGGGATGTCTAATTTTTTCAAAATTTTTTCTTTTATAAATCTCGCAAAAAATAAAATTAATGGCGTTGGCGCATAAAGCAATAGTTTGGCTGGCTAATTTTTTATCTTGCTTATTTAAAAGATACTTTTTAACTTCTTGCTCTGACAAATTACCCAGCGGTTTTTTAAAGTACGCGTACAAATCCCGCGCCACAAAAGTATAGGCCTTAATGGTTTTAGGGCTATAATTGCGTAATTTTAATTCTTGAGTTATAATTTCTATAAGATTAGCCATACAAAAATTATACCATAAAGTTTAGATAACATACAAATTTACAACATTATCAACCAAAAAGTTTAGATATAAACCAGTTGTCTGAAATAATTTTTTTCTTAACGCAATGAAAACATTAATCCTTGCTTCAAGTGGACAATTCATCACCGCCAATAATGTGGATGATTTTTTGCCGAAGAAAATAGCAGATTGTAAAATTGCATATATTATTACTGCGTCGAAAAAAGTTGATGATACTGGCTATATTGAAAGACATCGGCAAAAAATGAACGAGCTGAACTTCTCCTTCACAGAAATAGATATTGCAGGTAAAAATGAGGAGGAATTAAAAAAGGCACTCGACGGGCATGATATTATAATGGTTGAAGGTGGAAACACGTTTTACTTGTTAAAAGCTGTCCGCGAGAGTGGCTTTGAAAATGTTATCAAGGATTTGATTGAAAAAGGTGTGGTTTATGTAGGCTCAAGTGCTGGCTCATATATTGCGTGCCCGTCGATCATAATGGCAACATGGTCAACTCGTGGTTTTGATAGATGTGGAATTACAGAGTACTCAGCTATGAATTTAGTGCCTTTTTTAATCAAGGCTCATTACAAGCCCGATATGAAAGAAATGTTAAGTGAAAAAACAAAAGACCTGCAATATCAGA
>LCCW01000026.1 GCA_000998185.1 Candidatus Kuenenbacteria bacterium GW2011_GWA2_42_15
AGGCAGGGCAGGCAGGCGCCTTCCACGGGCTTGAATTATTCACAAAGAAACTTGGCGGAAAAAATTCAAAATTATCCCCCAATTCCCTCTTAGAAATTTTACTGTTAGGTGAAGGGGGATCTCCCGCAGGGAGACAAAATTAAAAATTGAAAGTTATGTCTAACCCCATTCGCCCCAATCTGAAAACCGAGCTTGTTCCCATCTTGTTTGTTCTGGTTTCTATTATCCTAAGTTTTTATTTTTTCGTTCATTTTCCCGAGCGTGTCGCCACGCACTGGGGCATCAATGGCGAAGCGAACGGCTGGTCCAGCCGCAGTTTTGCCGCTTTCTTTTTTCCGGCGCTTAATCTGGCGATTTATCTGCTGATGTTTTTTGTGCCGATCTTGGATCCCAAAAAAGCAAATTATGAACATTTCCGCACCGCCTATCACGCCATCAAGGGCGCGCTGGTTATTTTTTTGTCGCTCATCTATTTGGTGGTGGGCATGAACGGTCTTGGCTATGGCGCGCCAGTCAGTCTGGTCGTGCCCGTTGGCATCGGCGCCTTGTTCGTTATCATCGGCTATTATCTTGATTGCGTTAAACAAAATTGGTTTCTTGGCATCCGCACTCCCTGGACGCTTTCGTCCGAATTAGTCTGGCAAAAAACGCACCACTTTGGCAGTCGGGTTTTTATTATCGGCGGCGTTCTTTTGGCCCTGGCCGCGTTTTTTCCCCAAGCGCTTTGGATATTTCTCATTGTTATTTTTATGATGCTGGCGGCCACTATTTTGTATTCTTATCTCATTTACAGACTGGAACGAAAAAGTTTGACTAAATAAACCTTCTTTGTTATATTTAATCTTATAAAATCTCTTGACTAAAGAGATCCTTGACCGTAATTTCAAAATTTGATTCACCTTTCGCGAATCAGACATTTTGATTGCTTTGCGACTACCTCGCCCCTGTCTAGGGTCGGGCTATGAGTAAAGCCGGTATTTTTTGAAAGGGGGTGTTTTTATGGCTGTTGAAGTCAAACGCAAGCAAAATGAATCAACCGAGGGACTGCTCCGTCGTTTTTCACAGCGCATGCTGCAGAGTCGGGTAATTTTCAGAGCCAAAGCCGGCCGCTATAGAACCAAGGCAAAAACCAAACGACAGATCAAAGCCTCGGCTTTGAGACGCAAATACTTACGGGAAAAAAGAGATTATTTGCAAAAAATCGGTCAACTGCCGGAAGAATTTTCCAGCAGCGGTTTTGGCAACCGCCCCTTTATTAAAAAAAAGTAATCAGCGACTGCTATGAATTTATTGGCCAAACTGGAAGCCGATTTCAGATCCGCCATGATCGCTCGCGACAGCGAGACGGTCGCTCTTTTGCGCTTGCTCAAAGCCGCCCTTAAAAATGAGATGATCAGTTTAATCAAGCCGGAGCTGACTGACGAAGAAACGACAAAAGTTTTAAAACGGGAAGCTAAAAAAAGAGCAGACGCCATAGAACTTTATCTCAAAGGCGGCCGTCAGGAATTGGCTGATAAAGAAAAAGTTGAGTTAGCGCTGATTAAAAAATATTTGCCGGCAGGATTAAGCGAGGCCGATATTCAAAAAATAACCAAAGAGGTCATCGCTGAAATGGGTAGCGTGTCGCCCAGCCAATTTGGCATGATTATGAAAGCGGTTATGGCCAAAACCAAGGGCCAAGCCGATGGCGCCGTTGTTAGCCGGGTGGTT
This sequence comes from Candidatus Kuenenbacteria bacterium GW2011_GWA2_42_15, assembly GCA_000998185.1. Lineage (GTDB taxonomy): Bacteria > Patescibacteriota > Patescibacteriia > UBA2196 > GWA2-42-15 > GWA2-42-15. The sequence continues at coordinate 1,711 of LCCW01000026.1, forward strand.
AAAGAACTCCTAAGTTAAAACTGTCATTATCTGTTACCATCCGTTTCTTATCCGCTGGCATCCGTTGTTGGCGTCTTTGAAAAATAAGTTGAACAACGGAATTTAACAGATAACTAACGGATAAAGATTGGTTAGCCAAACGATAATCAAAGCATGAAATGTTTTCTTGATTTCTTGATTTATTGTTTTCTTGCCTTATTGATTTTTTGACTCACTTCCCATGCTGAACAAAAAATCTTCCAAATATTATTTTCTTTTGGCAACGGTTTTAATCGTGCTTGTTTTGTTACCCGTTGTTTTTTTATTGTCTGCCAACGCCTTGGCCCAGACCAATGATTTATACGGCGTCAACTACGGCGCTGGCGCTGGCTTGGGCAGCGAAGACTTGCGTGTCTCCGTGATCAAAGTCATCCGCACCATCCTGGGCGTTTTGGGCATTGTCGCTTTAATGCTCATTCTTTACGCCGGTTTTGTCTGGATGACCGCTGGCGGCAAAGCTGACCGCATTGAGCAAGCCAAAAAGATTATCTTCAATGCCGTGATCGGGCTTTTGATTATTATGATGGCTTTTGCCATTGTGCAATATATTTTTAAGGTCTTAAGCGGGGACGGAGGCGGCGGTCCAGGACCCGGTCCGTCTTGCAACATCGGCGATTGCTACGGCTGTCTCCGCTGCGTCAACGGCCAGAATTACAGCTATGATACTTCTTGCAATCCAGCTTCTTGCAACCAGCCGCCGTGGACAGCCAATCATTTTAAAATAGAAGCGGTGCAAACCGCGCACGGCAATCCGATCCCGCCTATCAACTCGCCGGAAAAAAGCAATGTTTTTTGGTGCAGTAAAATCCAGACTGTCTTCAACCATGATGTTGACGGCGCTATTGTGGAAAGCGCGTTTTCTCACCCAGCTACCGCGTTGAGTGATCCGCTACGCATCGCCACTTTGACCAGCTCACCGGTTGTGGCCGATGGCAGGTGGGACACTTTCGGCAATACGGTTGTTTTTTCACCCAAAGACAGTTCGTTTGAAAATCGTCAAACTCGGCACGCCAGCCATCTGCCCACTATTCTCAAAGATACCGAGGAGCGCGATTTGTCAGAATGTTCCGCAACCGCTGAATGCAACAGTGTTCCGCCGCCTGATTTTACCTGGGATTTCTTTATTGGCGCTGAAGGCGATTCCAATCCGCCAACTATTACTGGCGCTTATCCGACCAAGGACCAACCTTACGACGGCAATGTTTCCCGCGATCCGACTATGGTCGTCAATTTTTCCGAAAATATTGACTCCACCACGATCTTTATTGCCGGCGCGACCAGCCCCAATCCGGCCAATTTTGTTTTGGAAGAAATAAATAATAGCGGCCAGGTGGTTGGCGCCGTTAATAATAACACCTTGACCGCTAAAATGAGCGACCAGAGTTTTTATATCAATCTTATTTCGCCCAATCTCTTAAAGTCGTTCACCTCTTACCGTGTTACCGTGAAAGACATTAAGGACTTGTGCGGCAATGTTTTGTCCCCCACGCCGGTTGTCTGGCAATTTACCACCAATGATCAAGTGCCCGGCGTGTCCGGCTATTATCCCACTGGCAACAATAATTGCCCCACCGTTCATCCCACGATTAGCTTCAACACCAGTATGGCTGATCAGACCATTGAGTTCACCATAAATAATGATACAATCTTACATTACTATTCCTTGTCGTCCGGCCAGATTTCCGATGTTGACTCTTACGGCACCTTTCAGGTTACCGATGCCGGCGACCCAAGCGATCCCAATTACAACATCAATTTCCATTATCGTAATTATGAATTTATTCAGGCGCGCGATTTTTCTGAAAACACCGAGTACCATATCAGCGTTGTGACCACTAAAATTATAGATATAAACCGCAATGTCCTAACCGCGGCCTGGAATTTTAGCGTCTCGGATTTGCAAAATTGCGTTTGCACGCCCAATATTTCCGGTCTAAACAAAGACATTGGGCCAATTGGCGATTGCCTGACGATTTATGGCCAGTGTTTCAAAGGCACCACTGCCAAACCAGCGGTTATTGCTGAAATAAATTTTGATGCCCGCTCCGCCTTTATTCCTGACACGGTTGATTACCAGGACAATTATGTGGCCACGACCGTGCCTGAAGGGTTTAGTCCCAATGATCGCCCCAAAGTTACCGTCAAGATTAATTACCAAAACGCCGCCGGTGATGTGCCGGCGAGCAACAGCCGGGAATTTTTGATTACCGTTGGCAAAGCCGATGGCCCGTGCCTTTGGTCTGTCAATCCAGATTCCGGCGATCGCGGGTCTGAAGTCAGTCTCTCCGGTATTCGTTTTGGCAGCTTTGGCGCCACTCATGAAGTTCATTTCACGCCCAGCGCCGTCGCGATTTACCAAGTAAGCGATGCTGCTAAATGGACCGACACTTCCGTTCAAGATGTGATCGTGCCTGCTTCAGCCCTGGATGGGGAAGTTAAGTTAGTTAATGGCATAGGCGCAAGCAATGGCGTGCTTTTTAATGTTAATTTTTGCGGCGATGGCAATATTGATGCTGGCGAAGAATGCGATGGCAGTAATGTTAACGGCAAGACTTGCGCTGACATGGGTTTTGCCGGCGGTTCGCTAGCCTGTAGTTCCACTTGTAAATTTGACAAAAGCCATTGTTCCAACGCTCCAAATGTCGTGGAGATCGGCTCGTGCAGTTTGATTTGCCAAGGCGGTAATAATCCCGGCAAAACTTGTTCATCCGATGTTGATTGTTCTGGCACGCCGCCGGTTACTAATGGCACTTGCGTTATCGCCACCAATGGTTTGCCCAGTCCCAATCCCGGGCCGAATGTTTCCGATGTTTGTCTTAATGCCGCTATTTCCGCTCTCTTTAATGTTGATTTAAACACAGCCACCGTCAATGCCACTAATATTTATTTACAAAAATGCAACAACAGTAATTGCGCTGATATACCGGCTGATCCGGCAACTGGCGCGCCGGCTCAAGTTGGGGTTGATCCGGCGCATATTACCGCCTCGCTTTCACCGTCTGGTTTGCGCAGTTTCGTGCTGACGCCAACCGCTTCGCTCGCGCCAAAAACAACTTATCAGGTTACTATTGCCACTGGCATCGCCAGCAGCGCCGCTATTCGCATGGAAAAAAATTATCTTTGGCATTTTACCACTAAAGAATCCACGGCCGATTGTCCGATTGAACGGGTTTATGTGGAGCCGCGCGATGAAACAGTCAGCGCTAATGTTCCCACTCCCTACACTGCCAAAGCCATCGCCTCTTTTGCTTCCACTAATTGTTCTTTAATCAATGGCAACAGTTATAACTGGGCCTGGACTGTTGAAGATAATAATAATCCTCAAATCGGCGTGAGTCTTACCGGCGGCGGACCGAATATTACCGCCACTTCAGGGACTTTACCCGGCACTGTTTATATCAAGGCCGCGACCGAGGGCAAAAGCGATCAGGGCAGACTCAATATCGTGATTGATACCTGCGCTTTTAATCCAAGTATTTGCAATCAAAATTGTCCCGGCAGTATTTGCGACCTTACTAAAGACCGCTGCACGCCGTTTATAAATTCTTTAAGCCCGAATAGCGGTCCGGCCGGCCGCTGGGTTACGGTTCAGGGTTGTTATTTTAAAAATAGTCGGGACAGCGGGCATGTTGATTTTGGTTCAGAGCCGGTAACGGTTTACCCTTGCGCTGAAAAATGGACCGATGCGGAAATTCTTGTTCAGGTGCCGACCACCCTTACTTCCACCTGGCCAGTAACCGTTACCGACCAACATGGTTTAATTAGTAACAATGACCGGGCTTATAATTTTGTTACCGCTTGCGCGCCCGGCGTGCCAGTGCCGGCTGATGGCGCGCCCGGTGTTTGCAGTTTAAATCCAAATCAGGGCGAACCCAAGACCGCTTTTAATATCAGCGGTGAAAACTTTAGTGACACCGAGGACCAAGTGAATTTTGGCGCGCTGGCGGCGCCAATTAGCCAATGGGGCCCGACCAGTATCAATGCTTCTGTGCCAGCAAGCGCCACTGCCACGAGTAATGTTTCTGTTTCCGTTGCCAATTGCCCGAGTAACGGTTTGCTCTTCACTTTAAAAACAGGCAAGGTAGATGATCCTTGTGATGGCAATCCCAATAACACGGAGCCAATAACTGGCGATTCAATTTGTGACATTAATAATAATCTCTGCTGGTCAGGGCTGTATTGCCGGCCCAGCGATTGCACTTGTCAAACACCCCAGGTTGTTGCTGTTATTTCAAATACTCCTACCGGCAACAATGTCTGCCGCAATTCCGTGGCCAGTTTTATTTTTGACCAAACAATGGATGACGACACCTTAAACAATGACAAGATAAAATTGTGGTTTTATGATCAGGGCATAAAAATGCCAAGCAATTGCAGGCCCGCCTCGGCCGATGTGACGCTGAACGATATTACACCTTCGGATAATTTGGCCAAAAAAATAATTGATAAAATATTTATTTGGTTTAAAAACAATATTTTTCATTCTGCCGTTGCTCAGCAGCCATCATCGTTGTATTGGTGGTGCCCGGCAGACGCCGCCATTAAAGCAGATAATATCGGTCAGGGCGTTGACGGCTGCACTAAGCCAGGCGGTTGCACTCAAGTTATGTTGTCACCGAGAAAAATTTTGACCGCCAGCGAAAATTATCTGGTGCAAATAATTGGCGGCGCGAGTGGCGTTAGAAGTTCTTTTGGCGGCCAGATGGCGGGCAATCACGAGTGGCGATTCAAAACCAATAGCGAAATCTGCCGCATTGATCATGTTGATATAGACATTACTTACAAAATCAGCGATAGCCCGTCAGTCAAATTGACCACCAAAGCCGACGCCACTCATGATTATTTTATCTGCGCCGGCCGCGACAATTGTCCAGACGATGTTGATGATTCGGTTGTTGATAACCAGCACCGCTATTCAGCTTCGGCTAAGTCCAAAGAAAATCAAAAGCTCAATGCACTTTATTCATGGCAAGAAGATGATCCGGATAATCTAATTACCGCTAGTCCGCCAGCATCACAACCGCCTGCCAGCCTGGCTAATGTGACCCCGGCCGTAAAAAGCGGCGAGTCGCTAGTCAGCGTTACCGCTTCTGATTTTGATATTACCGATGACATCCACTATGGCACTTCTACCGCTTCAGTGGCCATTACCAATTTTATTTGCGAAAATCCATGGCCAACTCTGGATCAGTTTCCCTATACTGACAGCGCTAGCAACTGCAATGTTGGTGGTTATACTGCCGATTGCCATAATATGACCTTTTCCACTTTTTATTGCCGCGACTACGGTCAGGTTGATTCCAAGGTTGATGATTTGCCAGCCTTGATTGCTCCTAAGGTCAAGGGCGCGCAGTCAGGTTATTGCGTTGGCGGCAATAAGCACGGCTTGCCTTGCGTAAAAGATTCAGAGTGCGTTGCCCCGGGCCATTGCTACAACGCGCTCAAAGATTTTCTTTTTCTGATGACGGATGAGACCAAGAAAAAATGTTCCGTCAGTAATTCAGATTGTCTAGCAGCTGCCGACTGTCCAGCTAGTGAAACTTGTTTAACCAACAGCGATTCTCTTGGCATCAGAGTTTACAATAATAGCGAACACTTGTCTCCGGCCGCCTGGTCTGCCAAATACGAAGCCAAACCAGCTACCGGCGCGCCGGCTCAATTAGATGGCTATGAATCGCAAACTGCCGGCCGGACAACTTATGTCAATATTGCCATTGATCGCGGCGATCCAGACGGCATTTTTACCAATATGTTTTTGGCTTCCTATACCGACAACGCCCAAGCGGCCACTACGGAAATTTATCGCCAGCTGATTGAAAATATTATTTTCAACAGCAACGGCATTACCAATAATCGCGCTTGCATTGATGATGCCACTAATCCCACGGGCGCCTATTGCCAGTATGACAGCGAATGCCGGGCGGGCGAAACCTGCGACGCCGACAAAGACAAACTGGCGCGCGATGTTATTCGCATGGGGCATCTCAAACAAATAATTTACTCGCTGGGCATGTATCGCGGTCATTGCGACCAAAACACCAGCTTGCCCTGTTCGGTTGATACTGACTGTCCGAGCTTGAACACTGGCGAAAAATGTCTTATTGTTAATAGCGCCTATCCGGAATTGAAAGCCGGCACTTACAAAGTAGGGGAGAGTGTTTCTGTTTGGGATTCCTGGAGTCAGACCTTTGCCAATGTTTTGGGCGCCAGTCCGCTGCTTGACCCCATTAATAAAACTGTTAATTGTCCAAGCGGTTATAATGATGAATGCTGGAATGATTTGGAGAAAGATGCTGCCAAAAAGTTTGTCTGCCCGCTTGGTTCGCATATGTATCACTATCAAGCGACTAATAATGGCGCTGGTTATAATCTTTATGCGAATATGGAATACGGTACCGACCCCAACGCTTGGAATCCGAAAAATAGTGGCTTCAGCGCAGTCAGTTCACCGTCGCCCTGTTTACCCGGCAGTTACAATTTGATGTATAGTAAATAAAAATCACAAAAACACAGAAAACACAAAAGCACAAAAACAAAGAATTTCATCTACCACCCATTTTAATATCGCAGTGTTTTTATGTTTTAATGTTCTAGTGTTTTAATGTTCTCGTTTACCAAGTTATTCTAATCTTATGTTTAATAATCCATCATCGCCAGCCAATAATCTACCAAACACCAAAACTCCGCCGTCTCCGCCAGCCGCTGCCCCAAAGAGCCGGTAATCAAAAGCACCCCCTCTATTTTTTCCGCTACCGCCCAAAAAGTTGATCAAAATATTCCCTCAACATCAGACATCGGCACTCAGCCAAAAACCCTGGATGCCAAAAGCCTTGTTTTGCTGGTTATTATTAGTCTAATTATTATTGGTACGGTCGCTGCCGCTGTTTGGTGGTTTATTAAATATAATAAAAACAGAAACAACAACCCCAACAATTCTCCAGCCGTAAATCTTTTTAATGAATTAAACAACGGAAACAATACTCCAGCGGTGAACAATGTCAACCCAGAAAATTCCAACTTAAATGCCAATACCAATGTTCCGGCCGTCAATAATAATTTGCCGCCGGCCAACCCCGATACCGACGGTGACGGTCTGACCGATGAAGAAGAAGCTGATTTGGGTACCAGTTTGCAGGCCGTTGATACCGACAATGACGGTCTTTCTGACCGTGAAGAAGTGAAAGTTTATAAAACTGATCCGATAAAAACGGATACCGACGGTGATGGCGCCAGCGACGGTGAGGAAATACAAAACAAAACAGATCCGCTCAAACCCAACGGTTCGCTGTCAGCTGGCGTCTACACTAACAATGTTTATAAATTTTCTTTCACGCCTTTGTCCGGCATGGTCTTGAGTTCCGCCAGTGACAATTTGGTTTTGTTCAACGAAGATGTCAATCAGATAAAACTGTATATTTATCTTGATAACAGTCAGCCCGAGGATTTGCCAGCGCCTGATGTGAGTTACCTTATTTCCGCCGACATCCTCGGCGCGCTTACCATAAAGAATAGTGAGCAACTGCCGGATCAGACTCCTTACTCTACTGAACTCAACACCCAAAAATATGAAGCGGCAAATGGTTTTAGCTATATTATCCGTTATGTGGCTGCCAAACGAGCGTCCAACCATCAAGATAATTTTGAAGCCCTGCTCAAATCATTCAAGTTTTTAAAGTCCTAAAAATAAAAATTATTCCCATGCCAGAACAAAGTCAAATTTTTGACAAAAATTCCGCTAACCAAAAAACCGTTTTGCCGGTTAGCTTTGATGTCCATACTATGCCGGCAAAATTTTTGGCTGTGCGCCCTTCATTTAGCGGTCAGGCCAAAAGCAGCGGCGCGACTGCCGGCTTCAAAAAAAATATTATTATCGGAGCGATGATGGTCATTGTTATCGGCGCTGCCATGGCTTTGGCCGCCTGGTTATTTTTAAAGAGCGTTAAAAAAGAAGTTCCCGCGCCGGCAACCAACGCGCCAGCTACCAACAATGCCCCCGCTAGCCTTAATCAAGAGCCGATAAATATCGCGCCCACGACCACGGATGAATCAGCTCTTCAGGTTCTCTTAGATGTCAGCCAGTGGCAACCCTATATCAAGGCAACGGATAATTATTCTTTAAAATATCCAACCCCTTGGCAGTTGGCGTCAGCCGCTTCCGAAACCGCGCCGAATGCGCTCTCTAGGATCTCTATCGCGGGTGAGACTGGTTTGGGTCAAATTTACATTACCGTCTACAATAACAGTGAGCGTGCCACGCTTTTGAGCTGGCTGACTCAAAATTTCGGGTTGAGCGAGGTGGACTTGGAATCGTATAAATTAAATAACAACGACGGTTATCGCTCTGACGATATTGCCGCCAATTCTTTTACTATTGCCACCCTTTACGGCGGCAAGTTTTACATTTTGGAGTTTATAAAATCCAAGCGTGTCGTCGTTGACGACATTTATGAGCAATTTTTGATTAACTGGCAATTTATTCCCCTGGCAGAAACTGAAGAAGAAACAGAAGAAAATATAAATTATGAACCAGTCATTGACAGCGACCAGGACGGCTTGACCGATGCGGAAGAAGCGCTTTTTGGCACGGATAAAAGTAATCCAGATACCGACGGAGACACCTATTCAGACGGCGTTGAAGTTATAAATCTTTACAATCCCAAAATTGCCGGCAGCGCCAGGCTCTATGAATCCGATCTGGTCAAAACCCAGGTCAATAATTTTCATCATTACAACCTGGTTTATCCGGCCAGTTGGCAAGTCAAAGAAACCCAGGGCTCGGTCATTTTCCAGGACGCTCAGGGCGAATTTTTTCAGGTTCTCATTGAACCCAATAGCCAAGGCTATGTTGATATTAAAAAATGGTATAAAGATTATCTCAAGCTAGATCCGACAACGGTCACGGACACCGTGGTTGCCGGCGCTACGCCGGCCATCGTCAGCGCCGATCAGATGCATCTTTACTTTATTTTCGGCGATAATATTTACAGCTTGATTTATAACATAAATTTGCGCCAGAACGGCAATTTTATGACTACTTTTAAGATGATTGTTAAAAGCTT
>LCCW01000027.1 GCA_000998185.1 Candidatus Kuenenbacteria bacterium GW2011_GWA2_42_15
TATTATCAGCTGGATAATATATAATTTTTCCTTTAGTTACCTTATCAGTCTGCCAAGTAAAAGTAACTGACCGCCCAGTAGTATTGGAAATGGTTATATTACTTTCTCTCAACTCGGTAGGCACAACAAAATAAGAATAAGAAAACTCTTGGGTAATATCGCCCTCACGAAATTTATAATAGTAAGTATAATTTGAAACCAAATTATGCAAGGTAATTTGGCACTGCCGGCCACCGGTAGTATAGTTATCATAACAATTCGCCGTATCAGACAACCAGTCGGATGTACCGAAAGGTTGATATAAAATGACCGTATTGCCGCTATAATTGTTGTCCCACTGCAAATGCATACTAGTTGCGCTTCTTGGTTCTGTCTGTACATTACTGGCAGTGATATCGCTTGCTCTGACTGAATTCGCCCCAAATAAAAACTGGCTCAAAATCAAGACAAATCCCAATAAAACGAACGAAAACTTGCGTGGCGAGAAAGACATAAATTTTTCTTTAATTGATAGTATTTTTGGCCAAGAATGGCCAAACCATAAAGAGTATTAAAAATACTCTCTATAACTAGAATAAGTATAACATAAAAATTTTACGGTGTCAACTAAAATTAAAATATTGCCTTGGCAAATAAAAAATGATAGTCTGATATTATTAGGATTTTCGCGTTTGCCTCTTACTGTCATCCTCGGACTCTTTTTACTGTCATCCTCGGACTCGATCCGAGGATCCAGACAATAAACCAATGGCGCTATTATTTAAGAAATGGATTCCCTTGTCAGGCAAGGGAATGACAAATATCAGGCAAGGGAATGACAAACGCGAAAGTCCTAATAATATTCAATTGGTAATTTATATGCGCAAAACGCAATCAGCCGGCGGAGTGGTGGTAGGACCGGACGGAAGAATTTTAATTACTAATCAAAACGGCAACTCCTGGTCGCTGCCCAAGGGGCATATTGATCCGGGTGAGGATGAAGTCGCGGCGGCCAAAAGGGAAATTTACGAGGAGACCGGAGTCAGGCCGGAAAATTTGCGTTTGATAAAAAAACTGGGAAGCTACCAAAGGCATAAAATCAGTAAAACCGGCAGTGATGATAAAACGGAAATAAAAACAATTCACATGTTTTTATTTCAAACAGAACAGACAGCGCTATCCCCTACTGACCCGCACAACCCCAAAGCAGTTTGGCTGGGAAAAGAAAAGGTCGCGGAGAGATTGACGCATCCAAGAGATAAAGAGTTTTTTAGAAAAGTCATAAGCGAGTTAAGCAAGATAAGCAGTAAGCGAGGCAGGTAAATTAAAAAAGATAATTATAAAAAACACCGACTGACAAACTCCGGTGTTTTTATTTATAAACGAGTCAGCGTTAAGGCGAGCTTTTGGGGCGAGAAAATGAAAATCTAGCCGAATGAGGCGTAGAAAATTGTCAGGGCGTGAGGCGCTTAGCCGATGGGGTTCCCTGACAATTTTCACGCGAGTGAGGCAAAGATTTTCTTTTGAGCCCCAACCGCGAGCGCTTTTCTTTATGCCCACTTTCTTTTCTAAAAAGAAAGTGGGCATAAAAGAGATTTACGATGACAACTAAAAATAGCAAACAAAATAAAAAGAATAGTTGATTGGAATTGAAAAGCGGCCTAAACCGTGTTAGAATAAGAACACAGAAAAATAACAATATGATAGAAACCGTTTTGGGAAAATTCACCACGCATTATAAAAAGGCCATGGTCAGAGCCTATGGTTTGTCATTGGCAAATAAAAAAAAGGAAATCGGCATGGAGGAACTTTTCTGGAGTTTGCTTGGAGAAAAAGGCTCGCTTGGTTCGGAAGCCTTGATAAAAGCCGGGGTGAAGGTTGGCCTGGAAACCGATGCCGGGGAAACGATGGGCGCGGAAGAATGGGAAAAAATACTAAATGCCAAAAATAATATCGGGCTGAACGGCAGGGCGAAAAAAATCGTGGTTGATTCGGCGGCAGTGGCGGCAAAATACCAGCACGGCTACATTGGTACCGAGCATCTTTTGTACAGCTTGATCAAGGCTAATGACGAAGAGATAAACAAAATCCTAAAACAGTACCGTGTTGAACCCAAAAACCTGCTTAAAAATTTGGAAATAGTCCTGGGGTCAACTGCCAAGTTTAGCGAGATGACCGGGGCGGTTGGCGCTTTGAAAGAAAAAATGAAGCAGGCAGAAAAAAATACGCACCAAAGGCAGGAACTGCTCTTGGATTTTTTTGGCACGGATCTGACCAGCCAGCTGGCGCAAAAAAATATTACGCCGGTAATCGGCCGCGCCGAGGAAATAAAAAGAGTCATCCAAATTTTGTCGCGCCGCGCCAAAAACAATCCGATACTTTTGGGCGAACCAGGCGTGGGCAAGACCGCCATTGTGGAAGGCTTGGCTAAAAAAATCATGCAAGGCGAAGTGCCGGAGGTGCTTTTAGATAAAAAAATCTACGCGCTGGATATGCCTTTAATGGTGGCGGGCACGAGTTACCGCGGCGAATTTGAAGCTAGGCTAAAACAAGTGGTGGATGAAGCCAAGTCAAATCCGGAAATTATTTTATTTATTGACGAGATCCACAATATCGTCGGCGCCGGTTCGGCGGCCGGCACGATGGACGCGGCCAATATTTTGAAGCCGGCCTTAGCCAGAGGAGAAATCCGCTGTATTGGCGCGACCACTTTTGACGATTATAAAAAACACATTGAACCGGACAGCGCGCTCACCAGAAGACTACAAAAAGTCTCGGTTGGCGAACCGACGATTGAACAAGCAATCGCGATCATTAAAGGCATAAAAACAGTCTACGAGAAACATCATCTGGTCCGCATAAAGGACGAAGCAGTTGAAGAGGCCGTTAAGTTGAGCGCCAGATACATCACAGACCAATTTTTGCCGGACAAAGCCATTGATCTTATTGACGAAGCGGCCAGTAAAAAAAGAGTGGAGCGGCCGAGTCGGGGCAATTTCCAAAAGGTCAACCAATTAAAAAAAGAATTGGGTGATTTGGCCAAAGCCAAAAATAAACTGGTCAGAGAAGAAAAATACCCGGAGGCCATAAGACTTAAGACTAAAGAATTTGAAATTATCAATAAAATATACCAGCTGGAAAGCGAGGAAATAAAAAACAAAATTGAAAGCGACCCGAAAATAATGGCGGAAAACCAGCTGACCGGCGAAGACATCAGACAACTCATAGCCGAGGCGACAAAGATTGACATTCCGGACAGTAAAAAAATGATTGCCGGCATGGCCAAGCTGGAAGAAAATCTAAAAACAAAAATCATCGGACAAAATGAAGCGATCGGAGAAATCGTCAACGCGCTCAAAAGATCAGCGGCCGGGCTCACGGGCGACCAGCGGCCGCTGGGCTCGTTTATTTTTGCCGGGCCGTCTGGCGTCGGCAAAACCTACGCGGCCAAAATCTTGGCGGAAACGATGAATCCAAAAAACGACGGGCTGATCAGGCTGGATATGTCGGAATACGGAGAAAAATTCAACGGTTCAAAAATAATTGGCGCGCCGGCCGGTTATGTCGGTTACGATGAAGGCGGCGTGCTGACCGAAAAGGTAAAAAGAAATCCTTACGCGGTAATTCTTTTGGATGAAATAGAAAAGGCTCATGCCGACATCTTCAACCTGTGGCTTTCGGTATTAGAAGACGGGCAGCTGTCAGACAGCCACGGCCGCACGATAAATTTCAAAAATACCGTCATTATCATGACCACCAATATCGGGCTAAAGAGAAAGGGAGAAAAGAAGCAATTGGGCTTTGGCAGTGGAGAAAAAGGAACGGAGCAAAATAATTTTAAAGATTCGCTGGAAGAATTTTTGCGGCCGGAGTTTCTCAACCGCGTGGATAAAATAGTGATTTTCAACGACCTGAAAGAAAAAGATCTGGAAAAAATTACCATCATGGGACTCAATGAAATCAACGGCAAGTTGGCGGACCGCCAACTAAAAGTCGCTTGGGATAATAAGGTAATAAAAAAACTCCTGAAAAAATGTCTTGAGCGGGGCGAGGGAGCGCGCGTGGTCAGAGAGATTCTTCAGTTGGAAATAGAAAATCCTTTGGCGGATAAAATCATCAAAGGCGATTTTAACAAAAGCCGGGTGATAAAAATTAAGGTTAAAAATAATAGAATAGCGCTGACTTAATATTTGTCATCATCCGTTATTTATCTGTTCCAAGCTGTTGTTTTGTTTTTTTAACAACGGATGAAAAACGGATTAGGAACGGAGGCAAACCGATAGACTAATTTTTTGGCTTGAGTATGGAGTGGCAGGCAGTAATGAGCACCTTTGTGAAAATAAAACCGTTTCTTTTGGATTTATTTTTTCCGATTGAATGTTTGGGCTGCGGAGGGGAAAATAAATGGTTGTGCCAAAGGTGCCAAGAAAAAATAAAACTAAAAGCAATTGATGAGTGCCTAGTTTGCAAAGAAACAACAGGCTTGGGGAAAACACATGAGCCCTGCCGAACAAAAACATTTTTGGACGGCGTAATGGTGGCCGCGGCTTGGGAAGATAAATTGCTTCAAGGCGCGATTCATAAATACAAATACAATTTCGTGACCGGATTGGCCGAACCGTTGACTGATATTTTAATAAAAAAAATGAACGAACCGGAGCGGGTTCGTCTTTTTGAAAAAAGAAAAATAATTCTCGTACCGGTGCCTTTGCACAAGAAAAGACTGAACTGGCGCGGCTTTAACCAAGCCGAGCTTTTGACAAAAAAAATATCCAGCCATTTTGGCTGGGGTATTCAACCCATGCTTTTACTGCGGCAAAGATACACCAAGCCGCAGGTAAAATTAAAAAAGGAAAAACGGGCGCAAAATATCCAGGGCGCTTTTGGGATAAAACCCGGTCAGCCGGAAACAATAAAAGACGCCCTCGTTATTTTGGTGGATGATGTTTTGACTACCGGCGCCACCATGAATGAATGCGCCAAAATCCTAAAAGAAAACGGAATAAAAGAGGTCTGGGGACTAGCTTTGGCAAGAGGCTGAACCGCCAAAAACAATTTTAAAATTTTAATTTTTAAAGAATGTCTTGATTTTGAAAGACAATGACTCTCTCCTCTGGCTTTTTGCCGTGGTTGAATTTAATCCAAATCGTGTCTTTGGGTAGAATACTTTTAATTTTATCAGCCCATTCAACAACAATCAGGCTGTTTTTATTTTGGAGAAACTCCTTAAAACCAAGATCCAGCAGCTCCGATGAATCGGCCAGGCGATAACAATCAATGTGGACTAGATTGCAGATTGATGATTGCAGATTGATGATTGCAGATTGATGATTTTTGATTTTATAAATTTTCAACAGGACAAAAGTGGGGCTGGTAATATGCGCTTTTATGCCTAAGCCTAAAGCCAAGCCTTTGACAAATTGGGTTTTGCCAGCGCCCAAATCGCCGACCAAACCAAAAACCGCTGGGCCAAAAAGGGAGCCGGCGACTTTTTTACCAAGCCTTTCAGTTTCTTGGCCGGAGCGGGTAATATTTTTTTTAAAATAATCACGCATAGATTTTTATCAATCATTGACCATTTTCAGCCTGAAGACTGGTTTAAAAATTTTTTAACCAACAACTAGATTGAACAACCAGCTAGTTATTGGGCTAATAATGCCAGAAAAATAGAAAACAAAAATCAAAAGGATAATAATGCCAAAGCGCTCCAAAAATATTTTGACGGTTTCCATAGAGTCCGGCAAAAGAGCAAACAGCAATTTGGAGCCATCCAGGGGCGGGATAGGCACGAGATTGAAAACCATCAGCACCACATTGGCGTAAGCGATCAAGCTGATAAATAAAGAAAAAGTGCTGACTGGCAAAAGCCTGAAAAGCGCGCCGAAAAAAAGAGCGGCCATAAGATTGGCGAACGGGCCGGCCAAGCCCACTAAAGCAGGTCCCCATTGACGGTTTTTTAAATTATAAGGGTTGTAGGGTACGGGTTTGGCGTAGGCGAACATAAAAGAGCCGCCGGAAGCGAAAATTAAAAATATGGGCAAAAGAATGGTGCCGTAAAGGTCAATGTGCGCTCTTGGGTCAAGGGTCAAGCGGCCGGCGTCTTTAGCCGTCGGATCGCCCAAACGATCAGCCAGCCAGCCGTGAGCGTATTCGTGGATAATCGCCGAGGGAATTATGATTAAAAAGAAAAAAAACAACTGGGTGAAGCCCATAAGCTAATAGTAATTGGTAATTCGTAATCCGTAATAAATAAAGGTAAATTCCGATGACTAATAGTTATGAGTTATAAGTTTCGGATTACGGATTATCCACCTACGGGTGATCTCCCGCAGGGAGACAAATTGCGGATTACAAAATTATTGACATTTATTATCTTTATGTTATTATAATTCCAGTAATTAATCAATCCTTAACATAAACATTATGTCCAGAATCTGCGATCTCTGCGGCCGCGGACCGCAAAAATTTATCCAGCGCTCACATGCCAACAATAAAACATTAACGCGCAAACTCATAAATCTGCAGGTTAAAACCATTGATGGAGTGAAAAAGAAAGTCTGCACCAGATGCATGCGAACGATGAAAAAAGACGCAAAATAGTCAATCGCTAAAAGCTGCCAAGAATGGTGGCTTTTTAAATTTATGCTAGAGTCTTATCTTTACAAACAACTGAAAAATAATCTGGTCCAATGCCAAACCTGCTGCCATTTTTGCGTTTTAAAACCAGATGAAAAAGGCAAATGCCAAATGAGAGTCAATAAAGACGGCAAACTTTTGGTCTTGAATTACGGCCAATCAACCGGCCTGGCCATTGACCCGATTGAAAAAAAACCTTTGGCCAGATTTATGCCAGGCACTTGGACTCTGTCTTTCGGCACGCTCGGCTGCAACTTTTCCTGCCAGCACTGCCAGAACTTTTTTATCAGCCAAGTAGCGGGAAAAGACAAGGAAACGGAAGATTACCAACTGGAAAGAATAGAGCATGTTTTACCTGAAGAGATCGTGGCCACATCTTTGAAAAATAAACTGCCTTCAATTTCCTACACTTACAACGAGCCAACGATTTTTCTGGAATTCGCCTTGGACACGATGAAGCTGGCCCGCCCAAAGGGTCTAAAAAATATTTGGGTATCCAATGGTTTTATGTCTGCACAAACCTTGGATTTAATCGCGCCGTATTTGGACGCGATAAATGTTGATTTAAAATCTTTCTCGGAACAATTTTACGCGGAAATCTGCGGGGCAAGACTCAAACCGGTTTTGGATAATTTAATTAAAATCAAACGGTTGGGAATTCACTTGGAAATAACAACGCTCATTATTCCCACAAAAAACGATTCCACGGCCGAGCTGAAACAAATCGCGGAATTTATTGCCAATAATCTGGGCCAAGAAACACCATGGCATGTGAGCGCTTTTTATCCAGCTTACAAACTGAATAATCTGCCGCCGACACCAAAAGAAAAAATTTCTGAAGCGCAAAAAATCGGCCAGTCAGCCGGATTGAAATATGTGTATGCGGGGAATATTTAAATAGAACAAAACCGATGTAGGGGCGTATTGCTATACGCCCAAAAAATTGATTGGCGATTCGTGAACCGCCCCTACAAAACAATTTGGCAAAAAGGCGTATAGCAATACGCCCCTACAAAATCCAAACGAAAATGGTGGCTTTTTAATAATGTAAAATGTAAATCTCAAAATGCAAAATGACAGTAAAAAAATTTAAAATTTTATCGCTGGTTTAATCGTCCTTTGATTGAGCTAACTGTTAAATTCGGAAAAAGATTAAAACAAAAAGCGCCAGTTTGAATTCTTCTTGTGGCGCCTCCATTTCATTTTAGTTAGAAGTCCGTTGGTTTGCACCACCCCGTAGGAAGGTCGCGCTCGTCACTTGTTTGCGCAACCTCGCCGTTTTTTAAAACAACTATGTAGTTGACCGATCTCGCGCTTTTGCGGCAGGTATGGTAACTACCAAGGTTTGGGTTATTTTTGGTTATTTATTTTTTAGAATTTAAAAATTTTTTGTAATTCTCGCTTTGGCGCCAAATAACGGCCGGAATTGACGGGTGCACGGCGCGCGGACCGTTTTTAATCGTATCAATAATTTCCGCCACGGTGTAGCGCCCGTAAATATAGGCATTAACAAGCGTACTCCAGCTGGTTTGAATTCTTGCCACTCTAGCGCGGCCAAGTTTTTTTGTCAACTCGGCTTTAAGAATCAAAGCTTCTTTTTGTTCAGCTTCAAACGAACTTAGCCTGGTTTTGCCGTAAATAAATTCCGGGTTGTTAATGGCCGGACCAAGAGTCTCCAACGGATTATAACCATTCCTTACTTCTGCGCCGTCCGAATAACCATCGCCGTCGCTATCGGAATCATTGGAATTTGTGCCGCGCAATAATTCTTCATGCGGAAGCGCCCTTATTGACAATACGGTAAGAATTCTGAACGGCAAGGCCAAATGGCATTAAGCGAGCTTTGGAACTGGAATTAATTTTTAAATTATCAAAAGCAGGCAACAAAAGCGCCAGCTCGGCCAGATTGGAAAAAGAAATATCATCGTGGTAGCGCGGCTCGGTTTGATAAACAGTGGAATGATATTCCATGCGATCGGGAAATTTTGGATCGGAAAAAAAACGATTGCCCGAGCCGTAATTGAGATAGACATTATAATCAGGATAACCAAAATAATAATTCAACAGGCCAACGCCAAGATAAAATTGGGCGCCCAAACCGACCGGACGATCGCCGATTCTAGCTTCCACCATGCCGTTTGAGAAACTAACCAAACGCAAGTTGCCGGTCATTTGTTCCGAGATAACGATGAACTCCGGGTTGTGAGTGAGCTCACCGTAGACCAAGAGGGCAAAAGCGGAAATAAGATGATAGTGCGGATTAAATTTTTTAGGCGCGCCTTCCAAATACCAGCCGTCCGCGGTAATATCCTCATCAGCGAACTTTTTTATTTTTTCGTAAATCAGCTTTGAAAGCCGCTCGTAATCGCCGGGGCTGATCCATTTTTTTTGAAAAAAATCATTTAAAACAAACTGCCAGTAAACAGCTGACAGAGCGGCGCGATTGGAGGTGTCGGCGGCTAAAATACCGACTGGTATTCTTTTTAAAATATTACCATAAAGCAAATCTTTCTCTGTTGACTCAAAAAGAACGGGAAAGGAATTGAGAAGACTGATGGTGGCCATTTCGGCAAAACCGTCGGAAAAAGAAAGAGTGACGGTTGGTCGAGAAGATAATTCTTGTTCAGCGTCTAGCACCGCTTGTTTTACTTTG
>LCCW01000028.1 GCA_000998185.1 Candidatus Kuenenbacteria bacterium GW2011_GWA2_42_15
CTAAAATCTATCGGCAATCTATTTTGCCCAACAGCTTGCCTGTATTTTTGTCCATAAGAAAAATTAACATATTGACATTGATTAACAAACCCGATTGCTTCCGGTCCCACGCCTATTCTTTCCAACCCCTGCCAATTAAGCCGTTGATACCGAGAAAATAAATTATTTGACTGAGCCACATTTTCCACACTGGTATTTATATATTCGTGTTGTCTCGCGATTTCAATAAAAATGTCAAACATTTGCTGTTTGTCTCTCTCGCTGGGAAAAATTTCCGGCTTTATCTTTTTAAGATTGGCAATAGCTGTACCGGGATGCACAATAAGCAAATATAAACATACATGCTGTGGTTTCAACTTGGCAAAAATTTGTTTGCAAGTCTCTTGAAAACTGGCCGGCGTTTGTTTCGGCAAACCGTATATTATGTCAAAATTAATATTATTAAAGCCCGCCCGATAGGCAAGTTCCATGCTTGACGCAATAACATCATAAGTATTTTGACGACCGCAATATTGTAATTCTGTCGGGTTTAGTGTCTGAACCCCAAAACTTAAACGATTCACGCCACAATCAATAAAGGCCTTTAATTTGTCTAAGTCAAAAGTTGCCGGTCTGATCTCCGCTGTAATTTCGGCGCCGGTTTCAAAATTCAGTGATTTATAGATTTTTCCGTAAAGACCTGCGATCTGTTTTGATGAAAGATTGCTTGGCGTGCCTCCTCCATACATAGCGGCCGCTATTTTCCTTCGGCCAAATTGAGAAACAATTATTCCTATTTCTTTTTCTACATATCCCAAAGTATTTTCGAACGCTTTTGGATTCTTTATAAGAGATGACAAAACGCAATAGGTGCATTTTTGCAAACAAAACGGAATATGAACATAAAAAATGCAATGTTGTGATTCGGTTGTTTTGATTGCTTTAACATCTTTGTGCCCCCGCATAAAAAAAATAGGGGGATAATTATTAAATTGTTGGGGCATAAGCCGCAGATTTTCTTTCATAAGAATCATCTTTCTAAAAGGACAAGTAATACAATCGAGATAATTATTAAACAGAAAAGAAGAGTATAACTGAGGACGGATAAGACCTCTTTGATTTTTTTGTTTAGCGCCAAACAAGCCGGATAACCGAAAACAATTGAACCGGTGATGGCAACGAAAAAAACAGAGAGCTCCCCCATAAGGGGAACCCAATCTGCGCACCACCGTTATCGCTCAATCGGGGTAGGCGGAATTGGACCGCCGCTACATGCACCCCATGCATGCGTACTTCCGTTATACTATACCCCGAATTAAATTAAGTCAAAAAGCCAAAACTAACTGTCAACCAGTCTTTGTTTCCGTCTTTCAAATTCTCTTTTTTTAATAGTTTCGCGCTTATCAAATTGTTTTTTGCCGCGGGCGATGCCGATGGCCAGCTTAATCAAACCGCCCCTGCGGTAAACCTTGAGAGGGATAATGGTAACGCCCGGCTCTTTGGAGCGTCCGAAAATTTGCTTTAATTCTTTTTTGCGCAAAAGCAATTGACGATCTTGATATGGATCGTAATTTCTTTGGGCAACAACCGCGGGCTTGTAGGGCGCAATATGAGCCTTGACTAAAAAAGCGGCGACAGTACCCTGAAGATTGACATAAGCGCCTTTCAGATTTATATCGCCCCTTTTGACGGATTTAACTTCTGGGCCGGACAAGACTAAACCAGCCTCAATGGTTTCCATGATTTGATAATTAAAATAAGCTTTTTTGTTTTCAGCGATACTCATAAAAGTAAAAATAGCGCCTGGACGGCTCAACGGCTGCTTTGCTTTTATTATAGCAAACTTTACGATATAATTAATTCATACTAAGATAAAGACATGACTAATAAAGATACTATCAAAAAACAAATTAGGCAAGTCCTGACCGACAAATATCAAGCGGACGGCTTGGATTTCAATGTTAATTACCCGCCGCTTCCGGAAATGGGCGACTACGCCACGAATGTCGCGCTGGTAATTGGAAAGGAGTTGAGAAAGAATCCGCTGACAATAGCCAATGAACTCATGAATAATCTTGGTAAAAACAAAATGTGGAATAAAGTAACGGTAGCCAAACCGGGTTTCGTAAATTTTTTTCTTAATCAAAACTGGCTGACGGCACAACTTGGAATTATTTTGAAGCAAGGCAAAAAATACGGCAACAGCAACGAAGGCAAAGGCAAAACAGTGGTGATTGATTATTCAGCTCCAAACATTGCCAAAAAAATGCATGTCGGACATCTGCGCTCAACGGTCATCGGGGCGGCTATTTGTAATCTGCATAAATTCCTCGGCTATAAAGTAATCGGCGACAATCATCTTGGCGACTGGGGCACCCAATTTGGAAAATTAATTTTTCAATACAAAAAAATCTACGGAGAAACAATCAAAAAAAATATCACGGTGGAAGAAATGGAAAAACTCTATCTTGATTTTCACCAAGAAGCAAAAGAGCGGCCGGAGATGGAAGCAGTGGCCAGAAAAGAACTTAAGAAACTTCAAGACCATGAAAAATTCAATTACCGACTCTGGCAATTATTTTACCGGGTAAGCATGACGGAATTCAAAAAGGTTTATGATTTGCTCGGCGTAAAATTTGAAACTTGGCACGGCGAAAGTTTTTATCACAAAATGCTCCCGGGCGTAATAGCTGAAGCGCTCAAAAAAGGCGTGGCTGAAAAAAGCCAGGGGGCGCTGATTGTCAATCTGGAAAAATACGGGTTGCCGCCGCTGCTGATCAAAAAAACGGATGGGGCGTATTTATACAGCACGAGCGATCTGGCAACGATCAAATATCGGCACGAAAAATATAGTCCGACAAAAAACCTTTATGTGGTGGCCGATCAGCAATGTCTTTACTTTGAACAACTTTTTAAGACAAGCGAACTTTTGGGCTATCATGATAAAGAAGAAATGATGCATATAAAATTTGGTTTAATCCTTGGCAAAGGAGGCAAAAAGATGTCAACCAGAGAGGGCGAGGTGGCGGATTTAATGGAAATTATTAACGAAGGAATAGAAAAGGCAAAGGTTAGAATAAAGATTAAAAATAAAAATCTTTCCAAAATAGAGTTGGAAAAAACAGCCAAAATTATTGCGCTTGGCGCCATAAAATACAACGACCTCTCACAAAACAGGCTGACGGATATTATTTTTGACTGGGACAAAATGCTCAATTTTGAATCGGGTTCGGCGCCATATCTCCAATACACTTATGTGCGGGTGAAAAGTATCTTCAAAAAATCAAAAGATCAAAAAATCAAAAGATCAAATTATAAACTGCTTAAAGAACAAGCGGAAATAAAATTAATGAAAGATTTGATCAACTTTCCAGAAGCGGTGAGGGCGGCGGCCGAGGAATACAAACCAAATATAGTGGCTTTACATTTAGATAAGCTGGCGGCTGATTTCCATTCTTACTACGAGCAGGTGCCGATCTTGAAAGCGGACGAAAAAATAAGGCGGGCGCGACTGGATTTGATCAGAGCCGTGGCCCAAGTAATAAAAATCGGACTTGAACTTTTGGGCGTTAAAACGCCGGAGAAGATGTGAAAAGTCTTCTATAAAAAATTTGTGAACTGTGATATTATTATTTATATGAAAGAAAATAATAACCCAACGACGGCAACCATAACAGCGGAGGTGCCGGAATGGAAACTAAAGCTGGCTTATTTTTACACGGAACACAAAATACTTTTGAAGCGGGCGTTGGTCTTCGCTATTTTTTTCTTGGATTTGATCGTGGTTTTCTTGTTCGGATCTTTGTATGTCAATTATAAAACAGGGCTGATCAGCGACGAAAACTATCTTTGGAGCCTGCCGAAAAATTTAGTCAACAACAGTATTATTAAGCAACAGATGGCGCCAGAGGAATTAAGATTGGGCGAGGTAAAGATGCTTAGGGGCGACGAGGGTAAAAATAATTTTTTAGCGGTGGCGGAAAACGACAATGCGAACTGGGCGGTAAAAAACATCACTTATGCCTTTTTGGTGAATGAGCAAGAATTAGGGCGGAGCGCCACTTTTATTTTGCCCAAAAGCAGTAAATACTTAATGTATTTCAACGCGCCAGAAACCAGTCGCGCCGAAATAAAGATAATCAGCATAAGCTGGGAGAGAATCCGCGATTATAGTTTGATCAGTTATAAAGATGAAGTAACAATAGAATCGGCGGAGTTTACACCAAACAATTCTGGAATAATCTCGGGTCAGGTTAATTGCACGATTAAAAACGAGACGCCTTTCAATTTTTGGGAAGTGGGCCTGCCAATCGTGCTTTATGACCAGTTTTTAGAACCGATAGCGATCAATTATGCGGTCGTCAACAGACTAAAATCACTTGAGGAGCGCGTGGTTTCTTTCAGTTGGCAGGAACCGATTTATAAAACAGTTAACAGCGTGGGTGTTTATCCGGAAATAAATTTTTTGGATAAAAACGCCCTGATGAAAATTGACGCCGGGCCGGGCGAACCAGCCGGACTGGAAATTAACTAAAATTTTCAAGGACTGTCCTTTGTTCAGTCAGCCAAAGGACAGTCCTTGCTTTATTTACAAAACCGCTGAATAATCCTAGACTATATCTGTAGTCTAGTATTTTTATTTTATGAGCCTCAAAGAATACTTGTCTAATCTGAAAAAAATGGATTGGTTGCTTTTCACGCCGGTTTTGTTGTTAATAATTTTCGGCTTGGCGACTTTATACACAACCAACCTAAATGTGGAAAATCCAGATTGGACAGCCTTTAATAAGCAGTTATTGTCCGCCGGTTTGGGATTGATCGGACTTTTCGTGATAAAATTCATTGATTACCGACGGCTAACCAACTACAGTTGGCTGATTTACATTGTTGCTTTAATACTCCTTGCGGTCGTGTTTTTGTGGGGCAAAACTATCAGGGGCACGACTGGTTGGTTTGTATTGTTTGGCTTTAATTTTCAGCCGGTGGAATTGGCAAAATTCGCCCTGGTTTTGACCGTGGCGTCTTTATATCATAAACATCGCGGCCGGGAAAAAAGTTTTTCAACCGTGGCAACATTAATTTTAATAACAACCGCGCCCGTGATTTTAACAATGCTGCAGCCGGATCTCGGTTCAGCGGCCATGCTTTTGACGGTCGGCCTGGCTTTTTTTGGATTGTTGAGTTTAAAACCGAAACAAATAATCTATGTGACATTCATGGCTATAGTAACCGCCATTGCCGTATGGAACTTTGTGCTGGTGGACTACCAAAAAAACAGAATCATGACTTTTGTTGACCCGATGCGTGATCCTTTGGGACGCGGCTACAATGTCCGCCAATCAATGATCGCCGTTGGCGCGGGGCAGGCGCTTGGTCGAGGTTTGGGTCTTGGCACACAAAGCCAGTTGCGCTTTTTGCCGGAGACCGCAACTGATTTCATTTTCGCCGCCATTGCTGAATCCCTGGGTTTACTCGGCGCCAGCGTGCTTCTGGCGCTCATCGCCTGGCTGTTCTTGAGAATACTGATGATTATAAAAAAATGCCGAGATAATTTGAGCGCTTACCTGGTTTTTGGTTTTGGCGTAATTTTTTTCACTCAAACGGTGATAAATATCGGCATGAATTTAGGCCTGCTGCCGGTCATGGGATTACCCTTGCCTTTTGTAAGTTATGGCGGATCGTTTTTGATCCTTTCTTTGGCGGCCATCGGCGTTATGGAAAGCGTATCAATAAGACAGCGGGGTGTTTAGTATTATGAAAGGCGATGAGCAATTTCTAAAAAAGCTAAATAAAATTGAGGTTTGACAACCAGCATTTTTTCCATTATACTAACTTTATTCTAAAACAAAATCCGAATAAAATATGTCCATTATTATAAATAAATTAAAAAAGGAAGCGGTTATCTTTTGCCCCTTGTGCGACAAGGAATATGCGCCGGCCAATCTCAAGGTGGTTGAGCAGGCGGGAGAAACCATACTAGCCCACAGCAACTGTCCTTTGTGCCAAGGCGCGGTTTTATCCTTGCTTCACAAGGATTTTATAGGCATCACGCTCATCGGTCTCGTGACTGATTTGGATTATGAGGACGCGATAAAATTAAAAGATCAAGAGGTAGTGCGCGAGGATGATGTCTTGAAGTTATACGAATTATTATTTTAAATATTTTATTTATTTTATTAAGTAAAGCAACCAAGCATCTATGACAGCAATAATTCTCAAGGCAGAGTTAAGAGAAAAACGCGAAGAGTCTCCCAGGGAAACAACGGCAAAAAAGATTCCGGCCGTGGTTTACGGTCCTGGGGTGAAAAACCAAAATATTTCCGTCAACTATCGTGATTTTGAGCAGGCGCTCAAAGAAGCCGGCGAATCAACCTTAATTGATTTGACTGTCGGGGATAAAAATCCGATTAAGGTCCTTGTTCACGACATGCAAAAAGATCCGGTCAGCGATAATTACATCCATGCCGATTTTTATCAATTGGACATGAAAAAGAAAACGAAAGTAGATGTGGCATTAAAATTTTTGGGCCGAGAGGAAGTAATGAAATTTTCCGGCGGCGAGGTCTCGGAAAGCACGGACAAGCTGGCGGTGGAGTGTTTGCCGGCAGATTTAGTCAAAGAAATAGAAGTGGGTCTTTCGGTTTTAAAAAATATCGGCGATGTTTTATACGCCAAAGACATAAAATTGCCACCCGGCTTAGAGTTGGTTTCTGACGCTGAATTACCGGTGGCAAGCCTTAGGGCGATAGTGGAAGAAAAAATTGAGGAAGTGAAGCCGGAAGCAACTGCCGAGGCGCCAATCACTGAAAGGGAAGCCAAGTCAAAAGCTGAAGAAGAAGCGGCGGCGGAAGAAGAAGGGAAAAAAGAATCATCCGTATCGACAAAAAAATTATGATCAAAAATATCTTGATAAGGAATGTTCTCAAATGCCAGCTAATGATCTTAGTTGGTATTTTTGTGGCGCTGGCCGGACTTATGACTTATGGCTTGGTCTATGCTGTCGCGCTTGAACCGATGGACAATAACGGGCTCATCAATAACAAGCTCGGGGATAATCGCGAAACTAAACCGGAGTCGGGTATTAAAATAATCAACGGAGAAGCAGTGGGCGATAATGAAAAAAATCTTTGGCCGGTAGCGGTGGTCATAGACAATCACCCTGACGCGCGCCCAACTTTCGGACTAAATAAAGCCAGCCTCGTCTATGAATTTCCGGTGGAAGGCGGAGCAACGAGATTTCTGGCGTTTTACACGCCGGGGCAAGAAATGATTAATAAAGTTGAAAAAATAGGGCCGGTTCGGTCGGTCAGACCATACTTTCTTATGGCGGTCAAAGAGTACGACGCGCTTTTGGCGCATGCCGGCGGCTCGGCAGAGGCGCTGAAAGACATAGAAAAACTACGGATAAACAACCTGGAAGAAATTGCCTGGTGGGGGCCGGAGTACTTCTGGCGGGTATATTCCAGGGAGACGCCGCACAATTTATTCACTTCAACGGACAAGTTGACGCAAGCAGTGGTTGACTGGAAGCTAAAAGATAAAATTTCAAGTTATCAGTCTTGGCTTTTTAACCGAGATTTAAACAATAATTACCGACTGGATTTGGCGGAGCAAATAACCATCAATTTTTCAGCGGATAAAAATTACCAGGCAACTTGGCAATATGCTACCAGCACGGCTGACTACACCCGGCGTCAAAATGGGAAAATTTACCTTGACGGGCTGGACAATAAAGTAGTCAAAGCCGATGACATAATTATTCAATTTGTGAAAGAGGAAAAAATATTGGACGCAACCGGCCGGCTGGCAATCCAACTCACGGGCGAAGGTGAGGTCTGGCTATTTAGAGATGGAGTGAAAATAATCGGACGGTGGCGGAAAGGCAGCGCCGAGGGCAGAACTATTTTCTATGATCAGTCCGGTGGAGAATTACTGCTGAAGCCGGGCAAAATTTGGGTTGAAGTGGTGCCCGGGGCAAGAGAGGTAAAATTCCAATAGACTATTGATTGATCTTGATTTTTCTGTTAAGATTTTTTTAGGCGGTCAGACGGTCTTTTGTTTTTTATGAAATAATTGGCAGTCTTTTCCCCCGCCTCTTTGAGTTTAAAAGATTGAATATCTTTAAACGGGTGCGCCGCTACTGCGAGCCATGGCGGTGGGACAATCCCGCCATCGGGTAATTAACAACCTAACCAAATATAATTGTTTCTTGTATTTTGTTAATTGAGTTTTGAGTTTTGACTTATCTATGCGCTGTTAGCTCAGCTGGTAGCCTCCGGCCCTACGGGCCGTAGGCCCGGAGGGAGCAGCCGTCATGATAATGATATGTCTTATAAGGTGTAT
>LCCW01000029.1:0-4179 GCA_000998185.1 Candidatus Kuenenbacteria bacterium GW2011_GWA2_42_15
TTTGATGTGCGCCTGCCGCAAAGGTTTAATGAAGTTCGTTTGACTATCTGGTATAAAAAATTGTCGGAGACAAAATTACAGATCGGCCCGGCCATTGATTTGTCCGCCTGGCAGTGGCAGCTGAAAGATATAAACTATATCAGAAATGAAGGCAACTGGCAAATTGGTCAAACCAGCTATGACTTATTTTTGACCCAAATTGACCACAACCGTTTGCGTTTCCTTGTTTCCTCGCCCAACCTTGCCGACTCTGGGCAGGAAGTTATTTTTAAAAAAATTGAACTGGAATTTGTTAAAAAACCGATCCAAAATTGGGCGGATGTTATTGAACGGCTTAGAGACCTTATCTTATTTTCAAGATTAAAATTTATAATTCACTTAATTTCTAATATCTAATAAAATGCCGAATTTTTAATTCAAAAAATTAGACATTGAGAATTGAATTTTTTATTGGAAATTAGGAATTAGAAATTAGGAAGACAGTAATCATCACCAGGAAAAACTATATATGTTTGCTATTCTCAAAAAAATTATCAACGACCTTTTCTACATCTCCCTCCTTATCTGGTTGATCTATTTTATGCTAGAATTACTCAAAGAAGGGCTAATTTCCAATTATTTTGATTTGAACTTGCTCTTAATTTTTGCGGTTATTTTAGGAGTTGTTAATATACAAGTTAATTATAAAAAATATGATGACAGAGGGTAGAGATTTTGTGTCTGATTCTGAAGTCAAGAAAGACGTTACTTTTGGTCATGTTGATCCAGAAAACAGGAAAGAGATTTCTGATTATTATGGTTTTGAGGTCGTTAATAAATTTTCTAAAGTAGCCGAGGAAACAACCTTTGATAAAATGATTGATTATAGGCAAGAACAAATGCGTCAGGGTTGTCTTCGAGTTGCCACGGCCAGAGAGGGTAAAGATTTAATTGCCACCAGCGTTGTTGTCCTCAAAGATATGGCTGATGGCCGCCACACTTTAGGTAAAGAAATCGAGTCAAATGAGGCTTTCGCTGCCGGCACTTTTATTTTGCCCAGTAAAAGAGGTTCAGAAGTGGCCAAAAGATTAGCTACTGAACAGGAAAAAATTACTGAAGAAGCTGGTAAAAAAAGTATTCTTACGGAAATTGATTATAATAATTCACCTAGTATGCGTTTCCGGATGAATAAAATGGGATATTGTTTATATGGGACGAAAATTCAGGATAAAGACGGTCAGGAGCTTTATGTTTACCGCTATAAAAAGAATCTTGAAAACCCCGAGGATGTTGGCCCTAGAGATCCGGCCAATCAACCACCTTGGGTTGAAAAAATAAAAGTCGGGGAATTGAAAATTCATGACAGTGAAGTCAATCCTGATTCGCCGCCAGAGATATTCATTAGTCCGGACAATATCAAACAAATTCAAGTCGCTTTAGATAATAATTATAAAGGTGTTTCTCTTATCAGTCCGGAGTTGGATTTTTCTAATGAAAAAGACAAACCGCTTGATAAAAATTATATTGTATTTATTAAAGATTAATTTATGATTGACGGGGTGAAAATTAAAGAATTAAAAGTTCATCAGGACACTCATAAAGCAGGGGAGGAGGTGGTCAAAACTCCTGGATTTTTGATAGAAATCTTGCGTGCCGACGAAGGGCTTTTAAAAAAATTCGGCCAAAGCATTTTTACCGTAGCCCACCCTGGTACCATCAAAGCTTTTCATTGGCACAAACGGCAAGCTGATCTTTGGTTTTTCGCCTCGGGAAAAGTTATCGTAGTTTTGCACGACTTGCGCCCCGACTCGCCAACCAAGGGCGAAACCCAGGTTATTCCAGCCGGTGCGGGAGATTACAAATTAATTTTAATTCCTACTGGCGTGGCACATGGTTATAAGGTTCTCGGCGAGGAGACAGCTATGCTTTTTTATCATGTGACCGAGATTTATAATCCTGAGAATCCGGATGAAGAAAGAATTTCTTATGACGACCCGGCCATTGGTTTTGAGTGGGAAAAATACAAGTAAAATTTCTAATTCCTAAATCCTAATTTCTAATAAAATCCCAATACTCAAATTATTAATGCCCAAATTATTTTTAGTTTTTGGGCTTAGAAATTTTATTAGAAATTAGAAATTATAATTTAGAAATTATTTTTATGCCCTGGTTATTGATCACATTGATTGCCTATTTCCTGAATGCCATCGCCATGGTCGTTGACAAGACCCTGCTCAAGCGTGATGTAAAAAATCCTTTTGTCTATACTTTTTACATTGCCGCCCTGGGCGCAGTGTTAATGGTTTTTATTCTGCCTTTTGGCTTGCGCTGGCCCGGTTGTAATCAATTTATTATCAGTTTAATCGCCGGCGCCGCTTTTACCATCGGGCTTTTTTTAATGTTTTTTGGGCTAAAAAAAGAAGACGCTTCGCGCCTGATCCCGGTCATTGGCGGGCTGACGCCAATTTTCGTATTTATCCTCGCTTATTTATTTTTAGACGAGCGGTTATTCAGCCGTCAAGCGATTGCTTTCGCTCTGATCATCATCGGTACATTCATTGTTTCATTGAACATTGGCAAAGACCATTTTCCTCACCTGCGCCGCGCTTTTTGGCTGGCTCTGCCGGCGGCTTTCTTTTTCGGTTTGTCTTATGTCTTAACCAAAGATGTTTACAACCACCAGTCATTTCTCTCCGGATTTATCTGGACCAGACTCGGCGCTTTTGTGGTGGCTATGTTGCCTATGCTTTTTGCCGCGAATCGCCGCGGCTTGCTTCATCAGGGCAATAATGCCGGCATAGCCAACATCAAGGGTCGCTTTCTTTTCGGCCAGGCCTGCGGCGGCGCTTCCGCCATCCTGATTCAATACGCTGTTTCCATGGCGTCGGTTTCTTTGGTTCAGGCCCTGCAGGGCACGCAATATGTTTTTATCTTTATCGCCGTTGTTTATCTGACTTATTATTATCCGAAAATTTTGCAAGAAAAATTATCAGCCGCGATTATTGCCCAAAAAATTATGGCCATTATCTTGATCGGGCTGGGAATGTATTTTATTATTTAAGCTATGATCAAAAAATTTCTCAAATTTCCTGACAATTTTTTCTGGGGCACAGCCACCTCGGCTCATCAAATTGAAGGTGATTGCGGCGTCAATGATTGGTCGCCAAATTTTTTTATTAAATACAAAAATCAACTGCCCTGGTGTCAAGATGCTCTGGCAAAAATTCCGGCCGTTGGTTTGGCTTGCGATCATTATAATCGTTATGAAGAAGATTTCGCCTTGCTACAAAAAATAAACAACAATACTTATCGCTTGTCCCTTGAATGGGCAAGAATTGAGCCGGTAAAAGGAGTGTGGGATAAAGACGCGTTGGAGCACTATCGCCAGATGCTCATTAGCCTTAAAAATAAAAACATCAAGATTTTTCTCACCTTGCACCATTTCACCAATCCGGCTTGGTTGGCGGCTGAAGGCGGCTGGCTCAATCCCAAAGCGGTTAAATATTTTTGCCGCTATGCCAAATTTATCGCCGAGGAATTCGGCAATTTAGTTGATTTTTGGCTGACCGTCAACGAACCGGGCAGTTATGTCTTTTGCGGCTATTTGCAAGGTTTTTGGGTGCCATTACAAAAGAGCTGGTGGCAAGGCCTAAGGGTTTTCTGTCATTTGGCCAGAGCCCACCGTCGTGCTTACCGACTTATTCACCAAACAGTGAAAAATAAATTTGGCAAAGAGCCGCTGGTTGGTTTTGCCAATGATGTTCAGGCTTACGCCAACTATGTCAAACATCGTTTTTTGGACCAGTTGCATGTTTATCTGGTTTATAAAATTTCCAATCACGGTTTTTACATTCTTTCCGGCAAAAAGAGCCATGATTTTTTAGCTCTCAATTATTATTTTCCCGTGCGCTTGGAAAGACGAGGATTGTTATTCGGCCAGCTGGGGAACATTGACGAAGATCGCCGCACTACGGAGACGAACTGGCTAATACATCCGCACGGCATCTATGAAGTTTTGATGGATTTGTCGGTTTATAAAAAGCCGATTTACATTACTGAAAACGGCATTGCCACCAACGACGAAGATTTGCGCGAGAGATTCATTCACGAGCACTTGGAAGAAACCTATTACGCGATTAAAGCTGGTGCTGATGTGCGCGGCTATTTTTACTGGTCGCTTTTAGACAATTACGAATGGGC
>LCCW01000029.1:4200-12212 GCA_000998185.1 Candidatus Kuenenbacteria bacterium GW2011_GWA2_42_15
TAAAAAAACACCCCGCGCCAACGGAGTATTTTTTAGTTTTAATCTTGGTAGTGTGTTGTTATTTGATCAGGAAAATATTATAACCGCTGGTTTGTTTGGATTTTTGTTTGTGCGCCATTTTGTCCAGCGCTCTGGCTAATTGATTAAAAAATTTAATTCGCCCCAAGGGACTCAAGTATGTCCAGGTTTCCAAAGGCCATCTGACATTTTGTATTTCCACTGAAAAAATTTTTCGCTTAAATGTTTGATTGAGTCTTCCGTGTAGCGCCAAAAATCACCATAATATCCGTTCTGGGCGTGATAGCGATAAAGAAAAGGCACATAAATAAAACAATAGCCGCCTTTTTTTAGAACCCGATACATTTCTTCAAATGCTTTGAATGGATTTTTAATATGTTCCAAGACAGCGATGCAGATGATTGCGTCTATAGATTCATTTTCTAGCGGCAGATTATGAATGTCACCGATTATGTCTGGGTTGTAATCAGGGACTGGATCCAAAA
This sequence comes from Candidatus Kuenenbacteria bacterium GW2011_GWA2_42_15, assembly GCA_000998185.1. Taxonomy (GTDB): domain Bacteria; phylum Patescibacteriota; class Patescibacteriia; order UBA2196; family GWA2-42-15; genus GWA2-42-15. The sequence continues at coordinate 4,704 of LCCW01000029.1, forward strand.
TTTGATAATTTACTTTATTTAGATATTCTCTGATCCACGCTCGATTGGGGTTATAGCGATTACCCTTATTTTTCAAGATGCGCAAACCCCCGCCAATATCAACAATCTCCTTTTTATTTTCAAAAACTTGTTTTATTTTTTGGTTAAAAAAATCATCCCAAGGCGTCATATCATTATAATTGATTATTATTTTTAATCATAATTTTTACTGAATAGCGCCAAATAGCTTGTGGCGTATGATTGGTTTGTCTCTTAGCCAGATTTAAGATACAATATAAGTAATAGTTTCTACCCCTTAAGTTTATAATTTTCCTCGCAATTAAGCAAATTTATGTATCTTTTGATGATCACCAGAAAAGTGGATAAACAAGACAGCCGGGCCAGCTTTGTCTTTGATTGGCTTTTTGTCTTGGCTAAAAATTTAGAAAAATTAGTTGTTATCTGTCAGGAAAAAGGCGATACCCGAGGTTTGCCGGCCAATGTGGAGATTTACTCTTTGGGTAAAGAATTGGGTCGCTCAAAAATCAGGCAATTTTTTTTAGCTCAAAAATTTTTGTTTAGACTAGTAAAAAAATGCGCTGGTGTTTTCGCGCACCAGATGCCGATTTACTCAATCCTGCTCGGTCCCTGGTGCCGGATATTTCACAAAAAATTGATTCAATGGTACACCCACAGCTCGGTTGACTGGCGCTTGCGTCTGGCAAATTTTTTTATTGATGAATACGCTACCGCTTCCAAAAACAGTTTTCGTTTAAAAACCAAAAAAACGGTTCATGTTCTCGGCCATGGTATAAATGTCAGTCGCTTCGCTCCAACCGCCAATATTATCTCCCGCAGGGAGACAAATTCTCTTCCTACGGGAGATCACCCGAAGAGAGACAAATTCCAAATTTTAACCGTCGGCCGGATTTCCCCAAGTAAGGATTATGAATCAATGATTAAGGCCGTTTATGAGTTAAAAGAGCGAGGATTTAATAATATTAAATTAACTATCGTTGGCGCGCCGGTTGAAGCCCCGGGCTTGTCGTATCTTGCCAGTTTGCAAGCTATAACAGAAAAGATGAATTTACAAAAACAAGTGGAGTTTATTGGCGGTATCCCTAATGACCAAACCGTTCCTTATTTGCAAAATGCCGATTTATTTATAAATTTGAGCGATACCGGCAGTCTGGACAAGGCAGTGTTAGAAGCTATGTCTTGCGGGTGTTTGGTTTTAACTAGTAATGTTGCCTATCAAACTATTCTGCCGCCGGAGTTATTCATTGCCAAAGATAATCCTCAAGTTTTAGCGGGCAAAATTAAAGAACTGATGCATTTAGTTGAAGATAAAAAAGACGAATTAAGAAAACAATTGCGGGAGGAAGTTGTCGCGCACCACAATTTGGGGGATTTTGTCGGGAAGATAGTAGGACTTTACTAATTTAAAATTTTTCAATCAGGCCCATAATACATAATACTTTATACATTATACTTGTTTATGACCATCGCCCTAATTGGTTCCGCTGGCCAACTCGGTACTGATTTTAGAAAAGTCATCCCCGGCGAATTATTAACAAATTTAAATTATCCTGCTTTTGATTTAACGAAAAAAGAGCTTATCCGCAAGCAATTACTGGCGATCAAGCCGGATATTATTGTCAATACCGCCGCTTATAATCTGGTTGACCGCGCTGAAGAATTGCCACATGAAGCTATGGCTGTCAACTATCATGGGGTAAAAAATTTGGTGGATGTTTGTTTGGAATTGAATTGCGTTTTGGTACACTATAGTACGGATTATGTTTTTGGGCGAGACAAAGATCGCGAGACTCCCTATAACGAAGATGACGAACCCGGACCGGTCAATCAGTATGGCCAGTCAAAACTGTTGGGGGAAGGCGAAATTGTTTCTCGGCTGAAAAAATATTTTCTTATTCGCACCTCGGGGTTGTTCGGCGCGGCCGGTTCTCTTGGCAAAGGCGGCAATTTTATTGAGTCCATTATAAAAAGAGCCAGGGAGACCGGCGCATTGAAAGTCGTTAGCGATCAGTTTTTGACTCCGACTTACGCCCTTGATCTGGCCAAACAAACATGGGCGTTAATTCAGACCGAAAAATGTGGTCTTTATCATATCACTTCCGAGGGGCAGTGCAGTTGGTATGAATTCGCCCGTGAAGTCATGAAATATATTGACCCGAGCGTAGAAATTATTCCCGTGCCAAGCTCTGAATATCGTTTGTCCGCTCGCCGGCCAAGCTATTGCGTTTTGGAAAATAAAAAATTAAAATTACTCGGCTTGAATCAAATGCGGCCTTGGTCAAAAACTATCCCCGATTATCTCAAAGAGAGAAAATATATTATTTAATTTAATAAACCATGTTGGCATATCTTGATAAAATCAAAAAGACAAATTTTTATGCCGAAGCCCGCTACTGTTGGCGGGCAGTTTTCAAATATCGTCATCCCTGGTCTTATTTTATCAATCGTTTTTTTGTTTATAAAAAAATCGCGCGAATCAATATCGCTCGCCTCGGCCTGCCGGAAACCGATGCTTATTCTTTTCATACCTTGTGCGGCCATAAACATGTTTTTATGCTGGCCTGGTCGCTCGCGAGCTGGCTTTATCAAACCAAGGTCTTGCCGGAGATTTATCTGCATGCCGACGGCAGTTTGACTAAAGATGACGAGCTTTTACTCCATCACATTTTTCCCCGTCTGCGCATTATTGACCCGGCAGAAGTTAAAGATAAAATTGTATCCGCGCTTGCCGATTATCCGCATATCCGCGCTTATCGGGATAATTATAAAAAACATCCAGTCTATCTGCCCAAGTTAATTGACCCATATTTTGTGAGTCACGCGCCTTACAAACTTTTTTTTGATGTTGATGTGCTATTTTTCGCTTATCCAAAAGAGGTCTTGGCAAACATCAGCGCCAAAATACCTTTTATGGCTGCCGGCAATGTGGATATGTTCTTGACCGAAGGTCTGGCCGGATTTAGATACGCCGATGGCGCCTGTCCTAAAGACGCGCCCGGTTTTGTCAATGGCGGCATCGTTGGCTATCCCGAAGAAGGCTTTAGCTTGTCAGCGCTGGATTATTTTTTTGAGCGCTGCGGACCAACTAGTCAGTATCGCCTGATCGAGCAGGCCGGTTACGCCTATATTCTGAATCGGAACAAAAATTTTCAAAAACTCGATCAGCGGCAGTATCATATTAAAGGCGCCGTTGGAGAAAATACGGTAACCAAGCATTATACTGGCCCGCGTCGGGAAGAATTTTGGTCGGAAGGCGTTAAAATTTTGAAAAAGAGAATATTTCAGTAACTTGTAACTCGCAATTAGTACTTAGCACAAGGAAAAAATTTTTAATTCAAAATTTACTTCTTGATATATGTTAATGAAAAAACCCGCAAACAATCATAAAGTAGTTTTCATTACCGGCTCAAGTTCCGGCATTGGTGAGCAAACCGCCTATTTGTTTGCCGCTCACGGCGACTCTTTGGTTTTGACTTATCATCGTTACAAAGATGAGGGTGATGTAGTCGCGGCCAAATGTTCGTCCTTGGGCGCCAAAAATGTCTTACTGATTCACCTTGATTTAACGGACAATGAAAGCATCGTTAACGCCGTTAAATCAGCGATTGCCGAATACTCGTGCCTTGACATTCTCATCAATAATGCCGCTTTTTTGGCGCAGGCTATCCTGACCGAACAAAGTTTTGAAAACATCAGGCTGCAGATCAAAACTAATCTTGAAGGGCCGATAAAAATTACCAAAGAATGTTTGCCGTATATCCAAGAATCCATTATTAACATTGGCAGCAACTTGAGCACCGTTGGCCAAAAACAATTTACCGTTTATTCCGCGACCAAATTTGGCATCAGGGGTCTTACCAAATCCTTGGCTTTAGAATTCCCCAATCTAAGGATTTTCACGGTCAATCCTTCTCTCACTGCCACTAAGATGGGACATTTTAAGGGCTTGCCGCCTGCCACCGTTGCCAAAGTCGTCTATCGCGCCGCTCTTGGCGATTATCAAGAAAAGTCCGGAGCGGATATAAATGTGCGGGACTATCTCTACGGACCACAGCTTAAAAGATATTGGATATTTATCAGATGGTTAAAGCATCAATTATGGAAACTGAAATTTTGACTCAATCTCCGGCTGGAGAAAAAAATATTTATTACGATCAATCCGGCAACAGATCATTTAACCTCGTTGATTTTGGTTTTAATGATAAAAAAATAAACGAGGAAGCGATTTACGATTTTTTATTGTATGGCGCGGTTTTGCCGCCTAATACCGTCAGGCAGGATATTTATGCCATGTTTCCCGGCGAACAAATAACCGTTGATGAAGGGCAAATCACCCGCGACAATCAATTATACAAACAATTTTCGCAACGGCAGCCGCTGGATAAAGATTTGAATTATTTTGTGAATCAATTGGACGAGCTTTTGACTGGTTATTTCTCCGCGCAGAGAAAAATTCACAAAAAAATCGGTCTGTTTTTATCCGGCGGAGTTGATTCCGGCATTCTGGCCAGCTATCTTCAGCCGGCAGATGTCTCCGTCAGCTGGGCCGGTTGGGGACCGACGACAACTGATTATCTTGCCGCCAAGACAATCGCTGAAAAATTTAATTTGAAAAATCATCTGGTTGTTTTTCCCGATTATGAAAAAGATGAACGGTTGTTTGTTAATTTAGTCGGCAGTCGCCAGGAACCTTTCAAACTGACCGCTCTGCCTTATTTTAGGATGGCCCAGCAGTTGCAAGAATTTGCGGGTGAAAAGGTTTTTTGTTTGACCGGTGACAATGCGGATACTGCGGCTGGTTCTTTTGGCGAAGTGGTGCGCGCTTATAAATTATCGCGTGTTAATAAGACATTAAAATATTTTCCCTGGCGCTGGTTTTACGACTGGCAAAGGAAATTATTCCTGCTAGCCACCGACAATCCGCTGGCTCTTTCAGCCTGGTTTCATTCCAACGGTATTTTCCCGGGGCCTTGGTTGACATTACCGCCAAAATATTTTTTAGCCAAGCGGGCGCTCGTTGAATCGCAGTTGGATAAAAAAATACATAACTTTAACGATTATGTCTTGATGGGCATGCTCTCAACAGGCGTTGTTCGCCAGATGAGCGGCATACGCAGCGTTATCTACAGGAAACTCGGCGCCGAGTTTGGTTTGCCGTATTGTGATCAACGAATTGTGGAAATGTTTCTGCAAGTATCGCCCAGCATCAGAAAATTGGACAATTTTGGTAAAATAATTCTTAAAAAATTGGCCGTAAAAAGAGCCGTGCCCCAAGCGATAATTGTCAAAGGAAAAAAGGGAATCTCTTACGGCTATAAGGATTATCTCAAACAAAAAAGGCATTTACCGCTTTGGGATGAAATGGAGCGGCATCAACGGCTGAATGAATTCATCAATATTAAAATGATCCGCCAAAAGCACCAGGACAATTTTTTCGCTTTTGATGTTTTACGCAGCCTGCACTATTATCTATTAACTTTGAATTAAATGCGCCTTGTCTATTTTAGTAATTCCAGAATACCCACGGAAAAAGGCTACGGCATTCAGATTATGAAAATGTGCCGGAGTTTTGCCGAGATTTTGCCTGCGGTTGATTTGATTATACCCACCAAAAAAAATGAACCGTTCCGAAATATTAATCCTTTTGATTACTATCAAGCCAACCGCAATTTTAAAATTAAAAAAATAAAGTGTTACGACCCGGCTTGGATAGCCAAGCGATTGCCCCAGGGGTTTTATATAAAAATTCAGGCGTTATTTTTTATGATCAGTTTGTTTTTCTATTTGCTGCTCAAAAAAAATAAAGCCGCTTATGTTTTCTACACCCGCGATGAATATCTCCTGCCCTTATTGCAGTTGTTTTCCAAGCGCGTGGTCTGGGAAGCCCATACTTTGCCGCGTACTGTCAAATACTATTTACAATATTGGCGGAAATGTTTCCGGCTAATCGCCATTACCCAAGGTTTAAAAAACGAATTGATGAGTTTTGGTTTGCCGTCTGAACGAATACTGGTTGCGCCTGACGGCGTGGATTTGAGTGAGTTCAATAATGTTCAATCCTCAAAAAAAGAATTGCGCGAACAGCTTGGTCTGCCTATGAATAAAAATATTATTATGTATACCGGTCATCTCTATGACTGGAAGGGCGTTCAGGGTTTGGCCGATGCCGCTAAGTTTTTGACTGATCAAGAACTGGTTGTTTTTATCGGCGGGTCTGAAGAAAAGTTTGATCTGGGCAGCTTTAGGGAAAAAAATCAAGACAATAAACGGATTTTAATTTTAGGGTATAAACCTTACGGGCAGATTCCTTTTTATCTCAAGTCCGCCGATGTCTTGATTTTGCCCAATTCCAGCCAGGACAAAAAGTCTTTTTTCTGGACCTCGCCTCTGAAATTATTTCTCTATCTGGCCAGCCAGGTGCCGATCGTTGCTTCTGACCTGCCAAGCATCAGGGAGATTTTAAATGAAACCAATGCCGTTTTGGTTGAGCCTGATAATCCGGGGGCTATGGCGCTAGGCATAAAAACCATCTTGGCTCATGCTGATTTAGCCGCTAAGCTTGCGGCGCAGGGTTACGAGGATGTTCAGAGCCACACCTGGCAGAAAAGAGCCCGCGGCATTATTGAATTTCTAAAATAATTATTTAACTATGAAATTTAGCAAAGTAGAGTTTTTAATCATTGTCGCAACCCTAACAGTCCAGTTGTTATTTTTAATCATATTTATTCATTTTGCCGGTGAGCAAAAAATAATTTCCAATGACGGTTTAGAATATTATACTTTGGGTAAAAATTTGCTAACCGAAGGGAAATTCAGTCTTTTTACAGGAGACGGACATTTAATGGAAAGTTTAAGAACGCCGCTTTATCCTTTATTTATTACGCTCACTTTATTTATTTTGGATAAAATCTGGTTCATCTCCCTGTTGCAGATTATGCTCTCCGGTTTCATCGCCGTTATTATTTATCGCCTGTCAGCCTTCTTTTTACCTGGCCGTTGGCTTTTACTGCCAGTTGTTTTATATTTATCAAACCCCTATACTTGGTTCGCCTCTGTCCTGGCCATGACCGAGGTTCTCTATACTGTCTTTTTGCTACTGGCCGTTTATTTTCTATTCCGCTATTTGCAAAATTTTGATTGGAAGACATTAGCCGTTTCGGTTTTTCTTTTAGCCGCTTCAATCTTAATTCGCCCAGTCAGTTTTTATCTGTTCTTTGGTTATGGCTTGTTTATGGCGATTTACCTCACCGCTAAATTCAAAAGTTACCGCCAAACTATCGGCTGTGTGCTCATTTTTTTGTCTGCCTGGCTGATTTTTGTGCTTCCTTGGAGCTGGCGTAATTATGAGTTGTTTGGCCGTTTTGAAATTTCCAGTATTCAAAATTACAATCTTTATTTTTATAACGCGCGCTTGTTTTACGCCGGGGTGAATAATCTTTCTAAAGACGAAACTATCTTAACATTTAGAAATAAGGCCAAAGATCACTTCAG
>LCCW01000030.1 GCA_000998185.1 Candidatus Kuenenbacteria bacterium GW2011_GWA2_42_15
ACCTTAGGACGATTATAGTTATCGCCGGCGTTCATCAGCGCTTGGCTTCAAGGCTTGCACCTCTCTGCTTAACGTTCTGACACTGGCCAGGCATCAGCCCCTATACATAGTCTTACGACTTTAGCAGGGACCTGTGTTTTTGGTAAACAGTCGCTAGAGATCTTTAACTGCGTCCCGATGTCCCATATTTAAAAAATATAAGAAATCGGGAAGGGCATATTCCGAAGTTACGCCCGTTATTTTGCCGAGTTCCTGAATAAGGGTTATCTCGTTCACCTTAGGCTTCTCGCCTCACCCACCTGAGTCGGTTTACGGTACGGTTGCACATATACTTAACAACGCATCTTTTCCCGGCACCCTGTTACTGGAAATTCGCTCTACCCGGAGGCTTTGCTTCTTCATCCCGACTTTCGTCGGCATAAACATATATAGCCAAAATATGCTCCCAGCTTCAAAATGCGTCAATGCGAGGATAATATCTGTACAGGGCAGGAATATTAACCTGCTCTTCCATCCCTTGCGCCCTTTCGGACGCAAAGTTAGGATCGCCTAACCCTGGGCCGATTAACGTTGCCCAGGAAACCTTGGATTTTCGGTGGGCCGGTTTCCAACCGGCCTTTTTGCTACTCATGCCAACATTCTTACTTCTATATCCTCCCCCGTTCCTCACGGAAACGACTTCAACGGATATAGAACACTCCTCTACCGCCCCGACATAAAATCGGGACCCTTAGTTTCGGTACTACGTTTTAGCCCCGGTAAATTTTCGGCGCAGAAATTCTTGACTAGTGAGCTATTACGCTTTCTTTAAAGGATGGCTGCTTCTAAGCCAACCTCCTAGTTGTATAAAAAAATCCACTGCCTTTCACACTTAACGTAGATTTGGGGACCTTAACTTAAGATTTGGGCTGTTCCCCTTTAGACCAACGAAGCTTAGCCCCCGTAGTCTGACTGCCTTTTTAAACACCCAGTATTCGGAGTTTGATAGAAAGGGATATGGCGAACCACTCCACTTCCTTCCAGTGCTCTACCCCTGGGTGCGAACAAAAGACGCTAGCCCATAAGCTATTTCGAGGAGAACCAGCTATTACCAAGCTCGATTGGAATTTCACCCCTAACCACGGCTCATCCCCCAGTGTTGCACGGCTGGTGGGTACGGACCTCCTCCTGATTTTACTCAGGGTTCATCCTGTCCATGGCTAGCTCGCCTGGTTTCGGGTCTTGTACATGCTACCTTACCATTTTAATATTATTAGCTTAAAGGTCAAGCCAATAATATTAAAAGGTATACGCCCAGTTAAGACTTGGTTTCCCTTTGCCTTCTCCCGCAATGCGGGGTTAAACAAGTAACATACACAAACTCGTTGGCTCATTCTTCAATAGGCACACGGTCACACTTCGCTTCGCTCCGTGTTCCAATTTTTAATTTCCAATTTTTAATTTTTAAATAATTTTTAAATTCCAATGTTTAAAAATTTAAAATTTAGATTTATTTTAAAATTTAAAATTAAAAATCGTTCAGAACGCAAAGTGAAGCGAAATGCTCCCATTCTATGTCAGCATGTGGTTTCAGATACTATTTCATCCCCCTCACCGGGGTGCTTTTAACCTTTCCCTCATGGTACTAGTTCACTATCGATCGCCAAAAATATTTAGCCTTGGATCATAGTCGACCCGGCTTCAAGCAAGATTTCACGTGTCTCGCTTTACTCAAGAACAATCGCTGATTAGGATTATTGTTTTCACCGACAGGACTATCACCTTCTTTGGTTGCCGCTTTCCAGTGGCATTTGGCTAACAACAATCTTTGTAACTAATCCTTTATTTCGCAAGAAACAAAAACGCAATTGCCTTACAACCCTCAAATCAGCAACGGCCTGCGCCTTTATCATCGGTTTGACGAGATATAATTAAACATCGCGCCGCCCCAACAAACACTGAAAAGAGTTTGGGCTGTTCCCCGTTCGTTCGCCACTACTAGGAGAATCTCTATTGATTTATTTTCCACCGCCTACTGAGATGTTTCACTTCAGCGGGTATGCCTCGTGTCTCGCTACCGCTCGCCACAGAGAATTTTTAATTCTTAATTTTAATTTCTAAACCAATTACTTTTTAAGCATAGTTTAAAAATTATAACATTAAAAATTGTTTAAAAATTTAAAATTAAAAATTCATATCCTTGTGCCGAACATTAGTGAGACACGAGAACATTGTTTTACAATGCTGGGTTTCCCCATTCGGAAATCCCCGGATCAAAGCTTGCTTATCAGCTCCCCGAGGCTTATCGCAGATTGCTACGCCCTTCTTCGCTTTTTGGTGTCTAGGCATCCACCACACGCCTTAAATTACGGATTCCTAACAATTTATATTAGGAATTAAAAAATAAACTGACATTAATTGCAATTTTTCCTCTCACCTCCCGATTATTTATATTTTAAGCTTCTTTCCTAATCAATCCACTTTTCAGGGCCTGCCCCGCTAAGGCCCCTACGGACGCGGGGATTGTCCCTTAAAACTGAACTGATTTCCATTCTTGTTGATCTTTTTTGAACTTATTTAACTTTATCAACTCTTCTCTAGATAACAAAAAACCGCTTGTTCTAAGCGGCGAAGAACTAAAACAGCACAGTTTAAAGCCTAACCGCTTAGATATTTGGTTAATAACATTATCCTTTGCATATTATTCCTTATTTTAACTGCACTATTTTAGCCAATTTAAGCTAAAAGTATAAAAATTATTGACTACCTTAATTATTATATCAAAAACTGGATATCTGTCAATCCACACCTTATCCACTCTGTTCACTCCCTAAGCATTCCAAAAAAGACTTAAATAAGCTAAACTTAAAATAGAAATAAACTCCTTAATTTTACATTTTGATTTTTGATTTTTTAATTAACATGATTTCCTACCTCAAGGGCATAATTCTTTCCAAAAACAGCAAGGCCGTCACGGTCCTGGTGAATAATCTTGGCTACCAGGTTTTAATTCCCCAAACACTCCTCACTAAAATCGTCATCGGCGATGAGATCGAATTATTCACCCATCTCCGCCACAACGAAGACGCTATGAGTCTTTTTGGTTTTAGCCGCCGGGAAGAGCTGCAATTTTTTGAACTTTTAATCACTATCTCTGGCGTCGGCCCCAAAACCGCTCTGAGCGTGATTGAGGTTGCCAAACTGTCTGATATTAAAAAAGCCATTCTCCGCGACGACCCGTCAATTCTTTACAAAGTTTCCGGCGTAGGCAAAAAAACCGCCGAGAGAATTGTCGTGGAACTTAAAAACAAACTTGACGCCCTGCCGACCAACGAAAAAGAAATCAACCTGTCCGATACTGACACAGAAACTTTTGATGCGCTTTTGTCTCTGGGTTACGGCGAACGCGATGTCCGCGAGGCCGTCAGAAAAATCCCCGCCGACCTTGAGCGCATGGAAGACAAAATCAAATCCGCATTAAAGTATCTGGGCAAATAAAAACCTCGCCGCTAACTCGGTAGCGAAACCGTTTTCTAAATATTATCTGCGCTCGTTGCGTAATCATAATCTACAGCCAGCCACTTCTGGCTGTTTTCGGTTTCAAAGATGCACCATCTGCTCCCCTTAAAAGCGAGACGGCGTATCACCTTCTGGCTTCGCGGGTCTGTTCTGGCAGAGCCGGCATATTTTAATTCCGCCTTAATCACTATGGGATCGCATAATGCAATTCTGTAATATGCCCCTCTGCGCAACTTTAAACGGGAACAAAATATTGCGCATTGCCCCTCTTGGGGCTCGGGTAATACAAAATTTGATACCGCCATAGCCAATAATTTGGAAGGCTTGCTATGTATGAGATTCCCCAACATGGAATAAACATACCGTTGTTGATCCATTGGTCAATCCTCCTTTTCGGATTCGGGTTCAATGCCTTTGATTTTTTGAGTAAAAATTATTTCTTTTTATTTGCCCTTATCTTACCCCCCCAAAAAAAAAGAAAAGCCAACCCCAAATAAAAAAACGACACCTCAAGATGTCGCCTTCTTTCTAATTTTCATTAAAGAATTATTTTACCAGCGCCACCCCTTAACCCCCTCCTCAACTGAAGCGGGGACAAAGCTGCCCACCACTCTTCAATTAATCTAATTGACTTGGCGAGTTAATAATTGGAGCTTGATGCTTAAAATTTATTTTGTGCTTGGAATCTGGGATTTTAGAGTTAAAATACTTTGCCTTTTGCCTTTTCACTTTATCAACATCCCATCCCCAAAACTATAAAACCGATATTTCTTTTTAATCGCCTGCCTGTAAACTTCCAGAATAAACTCCCTGCCGGTCAAAGCCGCAACCAGCATCAAAAGCGTAGATTTTGGCAAGTGAAAATTGGTCACAATCCCGTCCACAAATTTAAAGTTGTATCCCGGATAAATAAAAATATTTACTTCCTTCTCTCTCGCTTTTAAACAAACCTTGCTGACCTCGCTTAACTTACTGGATTCACCTGCCTCACTCGTCATCGCCTCCAGCACCCGGCAACTTGTTGTTCCAACCGCGATAATCCGTCGCCCTGCTTTTTTGTAATCATTGAGCCGTTTGGCTGTTTCTTTATCTATAATCGCAAATTCAGCATGCATCTTATGCTCTTCAATATTGTCCGTCTTCACTGGCAAAAATGTTCCCTGCCCCACATGCAATGTGACAAACTCCATTGCCACCCCTTTCTTTCTCAACTTGCTCATTAGTTCTTTCGTAAAATGGAAACCAGCTGTCGGTGCCGCCACTGACCCATCCGCGCGCGCGTAAATTGTCTGATAATTATTTCTAATTATTTTTGAATCTTTTGTTTTGATATACGGCGGTAACGGCGTCTCACCGTATTTCTCCAGCCACTCCCTGAATTTCCTGCCCCTCAAATTAAATTTAATTAAATAATTACCATCAGGCATTCTTTTTAAAATTTGCGCTTGAAGCTTTGAATTTATTTTAAAATTTAAAATTTGAAATTTAAAATTCTTACCAAGCTTCTTCCCCATCACTTCCCAATTCCCGTTCTTCATTTCCCGCAGTAAAAAAATCTCGCCCTTGCCACCATCAAATTTTATTCTCGCCGGGAACACCCGGCTGTCATTAAATACCAAAACATCATTTTCGTCCAAATATTTATCCAGATTATAAAAATAATCATGTTTTAATTTCTTTGTTTTTCGGCCAACAACCAACAACCGCGAGTGATCCCGCGGTTTTACCTGTTTTTGCGCTATTAAATTCTTTGGCAAATTGTAATCAAATAATGTTAGTTTCATTTTCTTAATTTTATCCGAGTGGATGCTCTCCATCCTTAATCTTAAATCTAAAATCTGCAATCTAAAATATTCAATCTTAAATCTTAAATTAAAAATTCTTCTGCGTCTTTTCCTCATTCGCCATTTCTCCGGCCTCCATCTTTTCCAGTTCCGCGAATTGCTTCTTATTAAATTCCACCAGCCGGATCAATTCTCTAGCCACATGATTCGGGCTTGGCACTTGTTTAAATTTTATCACCTGTTGCTCGCCCGCGGTTTGAATGTGAATCTCGCCGTAATTGACAAGTGTGGCAAAAAATCCCTTCTGTTCCGCCACCACATCCTGAATCCGAAACAATTTATACTCGGCCACCGTCCGGTTAAAAAGTCCTTTTTGCTCCACCCCAATCACCCGGTAATTCGTCACTATCCACACATCCAGATAATAATCCAAAAAAGCGTAATAAAACAGCATCCACCAAAATAAATAAAAAACGAAGACTAATAATCGTAAGAATATCGCCATCGCCTCACCGGTAAAAACCTGAAATGGTTCGGCCCTGATTATCAAATAAGCCGCCAAGGGCAATATGCCAATCAGCAAAAATCCGGCGATTATCACGCCCAAAACAAAACCGTGCCGATGTAAAACAAAAATTGGTTTTTCATCCGCTTCCTTGTGCGGCAAATACTTTAAACTAAACATAAAAAACGCGCCCAATCAAAATATAATAATCTGCTGGCTCCAGTCTACGGTTATGATGTAAAAATATGAACTGATAATAATCGCCATCGCCACCAGCACATAAATAAATAGAGCCGCGACATTCATCACACTGGCCACACCAAATTTCAACGCGTGATAAACCAAAAACAGCGAAAAAACAGCGAAAAACCCCGCCGCTATCAAATATAAAATTAAAATAATAAAAATGGGTATCTGCATTTTTAAAAATTTAATCTCCAACAAAAAATCTAAAATCATCAATCTAAAATCTAAAATAGCTTGTCCTCCTCCGGCGGCTTATACCCCAAGTGTTCATAAGCGCTTCTGGTTGCCGTCCTGCCCCTGGGCGTCCGCATCAAAAATCCTTGTTGTAAAAGAAACGGTTCATAAATTTCCTCAATCGTCTCCACTTCCTCATTGGTCGCCGCGGCAATCGTGCCCAGCCCCACCGGTCCGCCATTGTATTTCTCAATAATCACCTTCAAAACCCGCCGGTCAATTTCATCCAAACCTAACTCGTCAATATTCAACATTGCCAAAGAGCCGGCGCACACCTCGCGATCTATTCTATTTTTTCCTTTTACCTGGGCAAAATCCCGCACCCGCTTCAAAAGCCGGTTGGCGATGCGCGGCGTGTAGCGCGCTCGTTTAGCAATCTCGCCAGCCGCTTCCTCGTCCACATCCACTCCCAAAATCTTGGCCGACCGGCCGACCACCTGATGTATTTCTTCTGGCTTATAAAAATCAATCCGGAAAATATTGCCAAACCTATCCCGAAGCGGCGATGACAACAAGCTCAACCTGGTCGTTGCCCCAACTAAAGTAAAATGAGGCAGTTCCAATTTCAAGGTTCTGGCCGACGGCCCTTTGCCGATAATAATATCCAACCCGTAATCTTCCATCGCCGGATAAAGAATCTCCTCAATGTTTCTGTTCAGCCGGTGAATCTCATCAATAAACAAAACATCGCCCTTATCCAAATTAGTCAAAATCGCCGCCAGATCGCCGGCCTTTTCAATCGCCGGCCCCGAAGTCACCTTAATATTGACGCCCATTTCTCTGGCAATAATATGCGAGAGCGTAGTCTTACCAAGTCCTGGCGCGCCGTAAAACAAAACATGCTCCAGGGCTTCTCCTCTTTGCCTGGCCGCTTCCAAAAAAATTTTCAAATTAGCCTTAATCTGCCCCTGACCAATAAACTCGTCCAGGCTTCTTGGCCGCAATGTCAAATCAAAACCCTGGTCCTCTTCTTTTTCTTTAGGTGTGATGACCCTGTTTTCTGACATAAATAATCTTTTAATGTTTTATGCGGTCATTCTCATTTTCCCCCTCCTTGCCAAAGAGGGGGTAGGGGGGGTGGTTAGTTTTCCAAAAATACCTTGTACGCTTTATACGCCGAATAAATATCGCCCTTGCTCGCCAATTCGTACGGCGAATGAAGATTCAAAAGCGGCACTCCAGCGTCCACTACCTCCATGTTTCTATTGGATAAATACACGGCAATGCTCCCGCCTGCTCCCGCCGCCGCCCTGGTCAACCTTGCCCAGATGCCCAGTTTGCCAAAGCACTTTCTTTTTATTAAATAAATTTATCAACGCTCTCAAAAAAGCCGGCTCCGCTTCCATGGTCAGAGCTTTGCCCCTATGCCCAATATGCTTCTCTATCGCCAGGCCATAACCCATTTTAATTAAATTATTCATATCATATGCGTTTTTGTAATCAGGATCATACGCCCCGGTCGTATCGGCCGAGATGGCCTTTGAGTGGCGATAAAAATCATACAGGCTGTATTTTCTGCCAACTGTCGCCATCAGGCAGTCTAAAACATTTTCCAAAAACAAAGACTGCGCTCCGGTCGCGCCCAAACTGCCGATTTCCTCTTTGTCCGCCAAATAAAGAATATTGGTAACCGAATTATTGGCCGCCAGAAACGCCTTAACCGTAGTGAAGACGCACACGCGGTCGTCCTGCCCGTAGCTCGCCACCAACCCTCTGTCAAAACCAACATCTCTGGCTTTAAACGCCGGCACAAAACGCAAATCAGCCGTCACTAATTCTTCTTCGCCGATTTTATAATTCTTCTTTAGATATTCCAAAACCGCCATCTTTACTCTATTTTTTGCCTCCTTGTCTTTAATCGGTTTTGAACCGACAATAACATTTAATTCCTCCGCCTCAATCGCTTTGCCCAATGGTTTTTCCAATCTTTCATAGTCCAAATGCGGCAGCAAGTCAGAAATTAAAAATACCGGATCCTTCTCTTCCGAACCAATATTGATCTCTATCTCTTTTCCGTCTTTAAGAATCACCGTCCCGTGCAAGCCAAGCGGCGTGGTCGGCCAGTGATACTTTTTTATCTCTCCGTAATAATGCGGTTTAAAATAAGCAATCTCGCCGTCCTCATACAACGGGCGCACCTTAAGATCCAACCTGGGCGAATCCACATGCGCCAAAAGAAAACTCGCCCCCTTGGTCAAGCGGCCTGCTTCTAATTTTACAAATACCGCGCTCTTGCCGCGATTTAAAAAAACTAATTTACTTTTTCCTTTTGGCAAGTCTTTATCCAGATCCGCTTCCACAAACCCGTGCTTTTTCGCCATATCCAAACATTGCCTGATGGCCTGTTTCTCGGTCCTGACTTTGTCCAAAAAACCTTTATATTCTTCGGCCAATTTCTCCGCCTCGTTTTGTTCTTTTCTGCTGGCCACATCCCAAAAAAGCTCACTTTTTAGAAGCAGCCCTTTTCCTTTGTTTTTCTTCTTATTTTTCATAAAGCTCCTATATTGTCTTAATTATCTTATTACTTCACTCTATCAAAATAATCGCGCCTTGACAAGTTTTCCGCCTTGTGATATGATGGCCTGATGTTTAAAAATCAAATAATCCTTAATTTCTCCAAGAGACGACGAGCATGGGGATCTCTTTTAAGGGTAATTCTGGTTTCGACTCGAATTTTCCTTATAAGGATTTTCTTCTCTTGGAGTAATTAGGGCTTT
>LCCW01000031.1:0-7727 GCA_000998185.1 Candidatus Kuenenbacteria bacterium GW2011_GWA2_42_15
CTTTTTAAACCAGTCGTCTAAAATATAGATATACTTGACTTCCACATTTAATCTTGATAAAAGTTTTCTGTATTGTTTAATCTTAAAATCGCAAGTCTGCAATTTCTCGTCAATAGAACCACCGACTGTTTGGGATTTCATTTCTAATACAAAAAATGTGTTATTCACAATCACGAAAATGGCATCATCGGGCACAACCCTTTTTGATACAAAATTTTTATAATTAATGCCTTCTTTGGCAAGATATCGGTAAAATTCATATTTTTTAAAAGATGCGGCGACTTTTTTATTTTTGTAAAAAATTTCAGCGCCTTTAACAGAATAATTTTTCTGTTTTTTGATTTTTAGTGTCAGTAATATAAACCCTATTATTTTTAAAAATTGGTTTAACTACCAAAATATTATCTGCCATTAAAACTTCAGCTTCATTTGAATTTTTATTATTTTTTGATATTTTTATTAACTCTTTAATAAAATTTTTTAATTTCATATTTGTATATTAAAATTATTTTCTAAACTAACAATTTCAAAAGTTTTAGTATGCCATTCGGATAATTTATCATAATCCATAAATTGAACCCTTGATTTGATTGGCACAAAAGCACTTAAAGAAAGTTTACCAATATATTCGTTTTTTCTTACTTTATCGGCAACTATAAAAAAATTAGTGTTAAAATCTTGCAATTCAACAAATTTCAATAAGGAGTTTTGGATGTCGGCTGAATGTTCCACTTCAAATAACACGCTTGGCATTTTTCTTACATTAAACCAGCAAACATCAATGGTTTTCGCTTTTCTTATAATATGGTCATAACCAAATTGATAATAATTTTCCTGCGAGCTGACTTCTCCCAATGTTTTACCTAAAAATTTTTTATTTTTATCTTGGCTCGGGATAAAAGCTTCGTATTTTTTCAACTTTCCAATTTCTACCAACAATCCCTGATAATAACTGTGATTAAATTCTTCTTGCTCATTTTTTGAAACTATGTTGGTAGGGAAAATTTCAAGCGGCAGTTTATTTTTATAGGATTTTAAAGCCCAAAGTCCAGGTTTTATTTTAAAGAAAAATCTTTCATCTTGAACGATGCGACGAATACTGGCAAAAGGAGTTTTGGTTTTCCAGTCACACTTTTTTATTTTAAAAACATTTTGGTTAAGAAAACCAAGAGTGGCAAAGCCACCACTTTCTTCCATAATCTTTATAACTGCTTCATGTTGTTTCATGTTTTTAATAATTTAATTTCTTTGTGCCATTGCTTAAATCCCAATCACCCTTTTTCACACTGACCATTTTACCATTTTGGCAAGTAAATGAACCACTGGATAAAAAGTACGGCGGGTCGGCAAAAATCATATCCACTGAATTTTCCGGAATTTGCTCTAAAATTTTTAGACAATCATTATAAAATAATACAAAATTATCCTTAACAAAATAGGGCTTGCTTTTTATCTCGCTTAAAATTTTCTTGGCATGGGGCATATGAGGATCAATCCAACCAAGCTTATATCATATCTCCATTATCTCATCTTCCCGTCAAAAGATCAACCACGCCAAATATTTAAGAAACGCGCCGCTTGGCGCGTTCCCCCAAAAACGATTATCAATCCGCCTTATCCTTTGAGCCATCGGCACTCCCCTGTTTTCTCAATAGCAACATATTTTACCGTCACTTCAAAATCCGGCAAATTACTTTTAATTATCTCTTTTACCTTTTCATTATTCTCCTTATGAACCGCGAGTTCGTGTTCAAAATCATTAAAAACATAACCGTTTTTCTGGTACGCCCCGCAATCCAGATGATCAAAAAGCGCCACCGTATCCGGTCCGTGCATCGCCTGATACAGTTTGATTCTCTCAATAATGCCGCCGACTTTATCCGGATTTAAAAAATCCAAAATCGGGTTCTCATACTGAATGCTGTCAAAGTGGCCGAAACAATTATTCTCAACCAAGTAGCCATGGTAAATTTTCTGGATCCGCGGGTCAGTGCAAATAATATGAATGTATTTCGCGTTGTGAGACATATTTTAGGCTTAATCAATTTTTATGCCTTTTCTGTTTCTGTGTTTTCTCGCCACTTTCAATCTGGCCAACTCTCTTTGGAGCTTAGCTGCCACGGCCGCGTATTCTTTCGCGTCTCCCATTTTTTCCTTTAATAATTCCTCCGCTCTTTTTCTGGCTTCTTCCGCTCTTTGCTCATCAATCTCTGCGGCGTGCTCGGCCGTGTCGGCCAAAACCACCACATGATTAACCAAAACCGTAATCTGCCCCATTTCTGTTGGCAAGCTAATACTGTCTACCTCATCTCGGTAAACATTCTTTTCTGGCGTTGTTATCTCAAAATGGATTTTCTTATTATCCATAAAATTATCTACTAAATTACGAAGCCGTTACTAATTTACGAATACAATTTCCAAGATACAAGATACAATTTCCAAATAGATTCCAAAGCTCAAATTCCAATAATATCCCAATTGATTCGTTAATCCGTTAATTCATCAATTGGCTAATTTAGTAATTCCTTGTACGAATTACTAATTATGAGTTACTGAATTTCCTACAACCCTACCTTCCTACTAACCTACAAACCTGACTTATTTTACATCCTCAATTCCGCCTTTCATAAAAAACGCCTGTTCTGTCTTGTCATCGTGTTTGCCTGCCAAAATTTCTTTAAAGCCGCGGATTGTTTCTTTGAGCGGCACATATTTGCCGGCCGTGCCGGTAAATGTTTCCGCCACGAAAAACGGCTGGGATAAAAATCTCTGGATTTTCCTGGCTCTGGCCACGGTTAACTTATCGCTCTCCGACAATTCTTCCATACCTAAAATAGCGATGATGTCCTGTAAATCTTTATAGCGCTGTAAAACTTTTTGCACCTCGCGCGCCACTTGATAATGTTCTTCGCCCACAATCTTTGGGTCAAGAATCGTGGAAGTGGAATCCAATGGATCCACCGCCGGATAAATACCCAGCTCTGTCAAAGACCTGGTCAAAACCACTGTGGAATCAAGATGCGAAAAAGCGGTCGCCGGCGCCGGATCGGTTAAATCATCGGCCGGCACATAAATCGCCTGCACAGAAGTGATTGAACCCTTATCGGTGGAAGTTATTCTTTCTTGCAATTCGCCCATCTCGGTGGCGAGCGTCGGCTGATAACCCACGGCCGAAGGCACGCGCCCCAGAAGCGCCGACACTTCAGAACCAGCCTGCGTAAAACGGAAAATATTATCAATAAACAAAAGCACATCCTGGCCTTCAACATCACGGAAATATTCCGCCATAGTCAGAGCTGTCAGCCCAACCCTGGCGCGGCAGCCCGGCGGTTCATTCATCTGTCCGAAAACCAAGGTTGTTTTTTCCAAAACACCCGAGGCTTTCATTTCATGATATAAATCGTTACCTTCGCGCGATCGCTCGCCCACCCCGGCGAAAACCGAACGGCCGCCGTGTTCTTGGGCGATATTTCTGATCAATTCCTGAATCACCACTGTTTTCCCCACGCCGGCGCCGCCAAAAAGCCCGACCTTGCCGCCTTTAACAAATGGACAAATCAAATCAATCACCTTGATGCCGGTTTCAAAAATTTCCGTCTTGGTTGATTGCTCCACGAATTTTGGCGCCAGCCGGTGAATCGGATATTTTTCTTTGGTGACCACCTTGTCTTTTATCCCGTCAATCGTCTCGCCCAGCACATTAAACATCCTGCCCAATGTTTCTTTGCCCACCGGCACGGAAATCTGCACGCCGGTATTGACAACCGCCATGCCTCGAGACAAGCCATCGGTTGAACCCATAGCCACGCAGCGAACCATATTATTACCAATGTGCTGCTGCACTTCCAAAACCAGTTTATCTTTGCCCATCGCCACTTCTAGAGCAAAAAATATTTCCGGCAAAATATCCGCGGGGAATTTTACATCCACCACTGGCCCGATAACCTGGACTATCATACCTTTATTATTTTGTTCTTTTGACTCTTTTGACATACATTGACTTTATTTAATGATAAAATAAGTAAGCCGCTGAAATAAAAATTAACTATTTTAAATTTGCTAATTTTTAATTTTTATTTGTCATTGCTCCGCAATGACCCCGCAATCTGCGGGGTGCAAGCAGAGCCAGCATTTTGCCTTTTGCCTTTTTAATTTTGCCTTTTTAACTCATCGCTGCTTTGGTGCCGGAAATTTCCGCTATCTCCTGGGTGATACCAGCCTGCCTGGCTTGATTATAAGCCAGAGTCAGGTCATCAATCAGATCATGGGCCGCCTCAGTCGCGTTTTTCATGGCCAGCATTCTGGCTGAATGTTCTGACGCGTCCGATTCCAAAACGGCTTGATAAATCTGAGTTTCTATCAACCGAGGCAAGGTCTTTTGCAAAACCTCGGCCGGACTGGGCTCAAATAAATATTCCCGCAGGTCAGCTTTGACTCCCAAAGTATTGCGGGTTAGTTCGCCAACATCTCCCAAAAGAGCATCCTCCTCTTGGGGTATTGGCAAAAGTTGTTTAATTCTTGGGATCTGTTTTAAAGAAGAAATGGCCGCCAGTTGTTTATATTTTAAAGTTATGTCTCTGGCCTTTTTGCCCAGTAGAAAAAAATCTACGGCCGGCGCCTTGTCGCCGCTGAATAAACCCAGCGCGTATTGATAGGCGCTGGCCACTATTTGGGCATTAAACGAACCGCATAACCCGCGGTTGGAAGCCACTAAAACCACCGCCACCTTTTTAACTTCTCTGGCCTGCAGTAATTTGTGGTAAGTCTGGCCGGTTCTTTTGGCCAAATCAACCACAATCTGCCAGGCCAAATGAGCGTAACCCCGGCTCAAAAGCATATGGTCAACCGCCTTGCGCATTTTTACGGCCGAAATCAGCTCCATGGCTTTGGTTATCTTGCTGGTGCTTTTAACGGACTTTATTCTTCTTTTAATTTCTCGCGTAGCCTGGGCCATAAATATTCTTTAAGATTTAAAACTGGCCTGATTATATGCCAGCACTGCCTGCTCAATAACTGCTTTCATTTTATCAGTCAGGCCTTCCGGCTTCACAACTTCTGCCAAAAGCTTTTTATAATTAGCCTGGCAATATTTAATAAAACCGGTTTCCCAGGCTTTTATTTCTTCCACCGGAATTTCATTAATTAAACCATTCACCGCGGCATATAAAACCACCACCTGATAAGCTACCGGCATGGGCTCGGATTGGCCTTGTTTTAATATCTCCGATAATCTCTTGCCGAGCTCCAGCCTCTTTTTGGTTTCCGGATCAAGGTCAGAACTGAACTGGGCGAAAGCTTCCAACTCTCTAAACTGCGCCAGGTCAATGCGCAATTTGCCGGCGACTTGCTTCATGGCTTTGATTTGCGCCGCCGAGCCGACCCGAGAAACCGACAGACCGACATTGACCGCCGGCCGGACGCCTTGATAAAACAAATCCGATTCCAGATAAATCTGCCCGTCGGTAATGGAAATCACATTAGTTGGAATATAGGCTGAAACATCACCGGCCTGGGTTTCAATAATCGGCAAGGCAGTCAATGAGCCACCGCCATAGTCAGCATTGAGTTTGGCTGATCTTTCTAATAGTCTTGAATGCAAATAAAATATGTCACCGGGATAAGCCTCACGGCCAGGCGGCCTTCTCAAGAGCAAAGAAATCTCGCGATAAGACCAAGCGTGTTTTGACAAATCGTCATAAACCACCAAAACATCCTTGCCTTTGTCCATAAAATATTCGCCCATGGCGCAACCGGCGTAAGGAGCGATAAAAGACAACGAAGCCGGATCCGACGCGCCAGCCAAAACTACGATTGTATTTTCCATGGCGCCCCGGCTGGTAAATTCAGCCACGATTTTAGCTACCTTGGATTCCTTTTGGCCGATCGCCACATAAATGCAAATTACCTCTTTATCTTTCTGGTTGATAATCGTGTCAATGACAATGGCTGTCTTGCCAGTCTGCCTGTCGCCGATAATGAGCTCCCGTTGCCCGCGGCCAATCGGAATCATCGCGTCAATGGCCTTGAGGCCGGTTTGGATTGGTTTATCAACGGATTGGCGTGTGATCACGCCCGGCGCGATTTTTTCCACCGGATAAAAAACATCAGTGTTTATTTTACCCTTGCCGTCTATCGGCTGGCCCAGCGGATTTACCACCCGACCAATCATCTTGTCCCCCACCGGCACTGCCAAAATTCTGCCAGCGGCAAAAGCCGTATCCCCTTCCTTCAGTCCGCTTGAATCGCCTAAAACAATCGCTCCCACGCTGCCGTCGTTCAGATTCAAAGCCACGCCGAAAATAGATTCCTGGCCTTCTTTCCTAAATTCAATCATTTCAGACATTTTAACCTGATTTAAGCCGGAAAGTCTGACAATACCGTCGCCCACTTCCACTATCGTGCCCACCTGCTCTTCCTGAACCTCGGTTTTAAAACTGGCGAGCTGCGCGCGCAACTCTTTTAAAATTTCTTCTTTGTTTATTTTCATATAATCTAAAGTTACTGAATTAAAGTATTTTTTAAATTAATTACCTGCCTTTGCAGCGTACAATCAAACATCATATCAGCCACCATTATTTTTACGCCGCCGAGAACCGTCGGATCGATTTTCTCGATCAACTCCACTTTTTTGGCTGAAGGTCTGATTTTTTTAACATAGTCCAGAAGCGTTTTTCGGAGCTCGCCGTCAATTTGCCTGGCCACGGTTGCCACTGCCGTCGTTAAGCCCTCTTCTTTTTTATAGTATTCGTCAAAAGCCTTGATAATATTTTCTATTTGCCCCAGATCGCCGTTTGCCTCCAAAAGACACAGAAAACCATAAAGCAGACGATCGGTCTTCCGGTCTTCGTTTTTTGCCAACAGTTTATACAATATTTCTCCGTATGTTTGGGCTTTAATCTTCATCTTTTTCTAAAAATTTTTTAATGACTTTTTTGTCGGTTTCCGCGTCAAGTCTTGCCGGGATTATCTTTAAAAGCGCCGTCTCTATCATCGCGGCTGTTTCCGTTTTTATTTCTTTAACTATTTTGTTCCTGTCCTCCGCCAGTCTCTCTCTCGCCACTGCCAATTGTTTATTAATCCTCTCTTCCGCTTCAGCCACCAACCGACTGTTGTTTTCCGTTGCTTCACTCTCTACCTTGGCCAAAATCACCGCTGCCTCTTTTTTCGCCCCAGACAGAATTGCCGCCTGCTCCTCTTTGGCATTAGCTAACCGCTGCTCAATCTCTTGTGCTTCCTTCAAGCTTTTTTCTATTTTTTTACTGCGCTCATTTAAAATTTTAACTAGCGGCCGATAGACCCAGCGCCACAAGACAAAAAGCACCAAAGCGAAATTAACGAGCTGGGCCGCGAACAATTTTCCGTCAATGCCCAAAATCTCCGTGAAAGACTGGCTGCCCGCCTCACGGCTGACCTCTTCGGCCGCTTGCGCGATCTGAATAAAATGGTTAAACATATTGATAATTTTTATTAACAAACAAGAAGCTACTTAAATTATTATCTGCCCTTTTCCCCTTTTGCCCTTTGCCTTTTGCCCTTTTTTATTTGCCTTTTGCCTTTTGCCTTTTGCCTTTAATTAACCTCTTGTCTGCCGTCTTCTTTTTTGGAAGACGGCCTTTAGACTATAAAGTAAACACGACCACGAGCGCGTAAATGGCGATAGCTTCGGAAAAAGCCGCGCCCAATAGCATCGGTACGAACAATTTATCGCCGGCCTCCGGATTGCGGCC
>LCCW01000031.1:7791-24649 GCA_000998185.1 Candidatus Kuenenbacteria bacterium GW2011_GWA2_42_15
GTTGTTCTTTTGTTTTAATGCTTCAATGTTTTCTGTCCTTTCTGTGTTTTAGTGTTTTATGTGTTTTAGTGCTTTTCGCCCTTAGGGCGATCCCTGCCTGCCGGCAGGCAGGCGCCTTCCACTCGCGGGAATAATTTATTTGGGAAATTGGCGGACTGTGTTTCCTGTGTTTTCGTGCGCTAATGTTCTCCATGCGTTGCCACTTCCATAAATACCAAGGTCAGCATGGCGAAAATCGTTGCCTGCACGATACCCACCAAAAGCTCCAAAAACATAAAAGGAATCGGCACGAGATACGCGATCAGAGACGCCATCACCGTCAGAAGCACTTCGCCGGCGAAAACATTGCCGAACAACCTCAAAGACAAAGAAACAGTTTTGGCTATTTCTGAAAAAATTTCAATCAAACCGATAAAAAAATTTATCATTGCGGTAAAAATTTTTAATGGGTTAAAAGTTTTCACTGCCCGGATCAAACCACCAAAATTGAAAAATTTATTCAGATGCTTGAAAATACCGACCGTCGCCATGCCAAAAATATGCGTGGCCGCGACCGCGAAAACCGCCAAAGCCAAAGTGGTATTAAGATCACTCGTCCCCGGCCGCAGAAACGGCACCAATCTCCTCTCGCCCGCCTTTACTTCCCAAAGTCCGATGGAGCCTGTCCCTGGCAACTGCCCCATCCAATTCAAAACCAAAATAAAAATAAAAATGGTGGCGATAATCGGCAGGAATTTTTCTGATTTCCGGCGATTATGCGTCACCCCGTCAATATAACCGAAAATAGTCTCTATTAAATATTCGCTAAAATTCTGTACGCCTCTTGGCACTAAAGCTATACCCTTTATCTTTATCGCCGCGGCAAAAAAAACAAAAGCCAAAACTGCTATCCAGGTATTGATTATTGAATTGGTCACCGGCAAACCAGCGATGTGAAATACCGGCTCGGCCGCTAAGCTTAAATACATATATTTTATTCTTTCTTATCTTTTTCTTCTTTATCTTCTTTAGTTTTGCCGTAAATCTTTTGGCGCATTTTTTCCGCTTTATAATAAACCGCCAAAACTCCAAGGACTATTCCCAAAATGCCGCCAATAAGCACAAATAAAAAATCGTGCTGCCAAACCTTGTCCAGATACCGCCCGAGTAGAGTCAAAACCACTACCGGAATGGCTATTTCATAAAGCAACTCCCCAAAAAGCGACAGGGACAAAAATATTTTATCTTTGTCTTTTTTCCCGTCTTTTTGGTTATCATTGTCCATTTTTTATTTACAGCAAAAATAAATAGCTTCTCCTCCGGGGAAGCCGCCTGAAAGGCTTTAATTTTTCCACAATTTTACTATTTATAATTAATTTTATGCTAATTTAGCCTAGCAGTCAAGAGCATTTACAAGCGCTTGACAAAAACCAGTCTAAACCTTAGGATTAAAACAAAGATAATCAAAAAACTATGACCAAAAGGAGGAAGTAGGCTATGAGCAAGAGATTGACCAAGGTGTTGGCTCAAAATTCAGTCGACACTAAAGGGCAGGCGGTTGACCACGCCGCCAAAGATCGCATCGGCGGTAAATTTCTGATTTTTTTTCTTGCGGGAGAAGAGTACGGAATTCAGATATCAAAAGTGCAGGAGATAATCGGGATGTTACCCACTACGCAGATTCCAAACATGCCAGCTTATTTTTGCGGCATTATCAATCTGCGTGGTAAAGTCATTCCGATTATTGATCTGCGATTGAAGTTTGGAATGAAGGTAAAGGAATCAACCAATGAAACTTGTATAATCACTATACAGAATGGAAATCAAGTCATGGGGTTCATTGCGGACAATGTATCTAATATAATAGATATTGCCGCAAAAGACATCGATACACCTGATTTATTTGAAAAACGTCCTTTCACAAATTGTCTATCAGGCATAGGTTTGCCAATAGGCCATTTGATATTCCTGTTAGATATTGACAAAACTTTAGCTGCTCTGGATGTGTACTTCTGGCTAGAGAAATTATCATAGAAACAAATGTGAGTCAGTTTTTACTCGACTCACTTTTTTTATTTCAAAATTATTTGTAAAATGAATTACCCTGCGCCAAGAGCGCAGGGAAAAGCAAGTTTTAAATCATAAATCGCCCTGCGGCTTATCCAAAACCAACGGTTCAATCTTCTTTTCTCCTTCGGTAATTTTCACCACATCTTTATCAATCTTGTTCAGTTCTTTATACGCTGTGTTGTAAGAATTAACCACGGTGCCAAGATTATTGCCTAATTTTTTCATATACTCGTCAAAGCTGGCGTAATGCCGGCCTAATTCCTCCACTCTTTTTCTGATTTCTTTGGCCGACTCTTCTATCTGCAAGGCGCGCAGGCCTTGCAAGACCGTTTGTAAATACGCGGCAAAAGTCGTGGGCGAAACAATAATCACTTTTTTTTCTTTAAACGCGTAGTCAATCAAGCCGCCGGTGTCCACTTTAACGGTTTCATCAATTCTTTTTTTCAAATCATTTTTAAATTCTTTTTCCAGCTCTTTCTTTTTTTCTTCATTTACCTCGCTCAAAATCCGACGGTAATTATCCAGAGAAAATTTGGCGTCCACCGGCAGAATTTTATTTTTGATTTTGACGACCGCGTCCACTGTTTCCCCGTTTTCAAAACGATATTGCATTTCATAAGCCTGCGGCGGCAGGATATTGCTCAAAATTAACTCCAAACTTGCTTCGCCCAAAGAACCCCTGTTTTTTGAGCTGGTTAAAACTTTTTCCAAATTTTGCAGTTGGTCCGTAAAACCGACCACCTGCTTGTTAGTTGCTTCTAATTTTTCCAATTTGCTCGTCACTTCCTGCACGATTTTGGCCGTGTCCGTGGTTTGCCTCTGCATCATCCCGGCCGTGGCCGCTGATTGTTTTTGCAAAAAATCCAAATTTTTTTCCAAACTGCCTTTCATTTCTTCTTTGATTTTTTCCATTTCCTCGTGCACCTGTTTTAATTTATCATCCTGGCCAGTGTCTTTGCCTGTCTTTTTAAAAATCACCAAAATCACGGCTACAAAGCCAAAGACGACTAAAATCATTAAAACGATTTGGAATATGCTTGGCATATTTGTTTTAAAAATTATAATTTTTAATTCTTCGGTTTCCATTAAAATTTTCACATTATTTTCCAAGGTTTCAATAAAAATCACTGTTTCCTCTGTCTTTTGCGTGTACTCCCCTTTCATTCCGAGCGGCAAGCCGACTACAATGCTGTCAATTTTCTCATCATCAATCAGCGCGTTAATTTTTTCCCAAAATTTCCCGTCAATCGTGAATGTATCATACACAAACGCCTGTTGTTGTTCCAAATCGGAAATCGCCAAACCAATATTTTTTGTCCCATAATCAATGCCTAAAATTTTGCCAAAGCACTTTTTATTAGTCTGATTAAAATTAATCTTTGTTAATATCTCCGCTCCTTTATCCGTGACCAAAACCGTATTTTCATAATGAGCCGTCAAACTCCTGTCTTTTGTCACTGCTGTCCAGCCATCATCTAAAGTTTCTAATTCATAACGGCCAAAGCAGACCATTGGCTCAATGGCCAGCACCATGCCGGCTTGTAAAATCTCGCCACTGCCCTTTTCTCCGAAATTAGGAATCTTCGGGTCCTCATGCACTTTATAGCCTACCCCATGCCCGCTTAAACTTCTAACTACCGAATATCCGCGAGACTCAACATAACTTTGGACTGCCTGCCCGATATCGCCGACTGTCGCTCCCTGCCGAATGACTTTTAACGCTTTAAAAAAAGATTTTTCAGTCACCTTAATTAATTTTTCAGCTTGCTTAGAAATTTTGCCTACCCCCACTGTCCGCGCCATGTCAGTATAAAGCCCATTTTCAGAGGGATACTGCATACCAATATCAATTCCAACCACATCCCCTTGGTTTAAAACAAGTTCACCATGCGGCACGCCGTGCACAATTGCTTCATTAACTGAAACGCACAATGTCCCAGGAAACCCCTCATGTCCTTTAAACGCCGGCCGTCCTCCGGCTTTTAAGATCAGCTCCTCTGCATAACTATCTAATTCCTCTGCCTTTACTCCGGGCTCCACTCGTGCCAAAACCATATCTAAAATCTTGGCCAGCTTTTGCCCGCCCTGGCGCAATATATCTATTTCTTGCGGTGTTTTAATCGTGATCATAAATAAATTATTTTAAATTTTCCATTACTTCCTCCGCCACCCTTTCTATTGCCGGTCGGCCGTCAATCTGTTTATGAACACCTTGTCTTTTATAAAAATCAATCACCGGCTCGGTCGCTTGGTGGTAAGTCGCTAATCTTTTCTTCAAAGCCTCTTCTGTTTCATCTTCCCTTATAATTAATGCCTCTCCATCATGATCGCAAATTCCTCCAACTTTCGGCGGATTGTATTCAATATGATACACCGCTTGGCATTTGGGGCAAGTCCGCCGTCCGCCGATTCTCCTGATCGCCTCATCGTCTGGCAAATCTATTTCCAAAACATGGGTTAATTTATCCACGCCGTCCAAAAATTCCGTCTGCTTTAAATTTCTCGGATAACCGTCCAAAATATAACCATTCTGCCCATCTGCTTTTATTTTTTCCGCGATAATTTTATTCACCAAATCATCCGGCGCCAAATGCCCGGCGTTTATAACACTCCCCACTTCCTTACCCAACTCATCATCCTGCTTGATTCTTTGCCGTAAAATATTCCCGGTTGAAAAAATTGGCAAATTAAATTTTTCCGCCAAAATTTGCGCCTGTGTGCCTTTGCCCGATCCCTGCGGACCAATGAGTAAAATTTTATACATATAAGGTGAATTACTTTGTCATTCCCGCGAAAGCGGGAATCCAGACAAAAAAAGAATTTAGTCCGCCAAGCGGCGGGAATACTGGATCCCCGGGTCTCATCCCGATGAGCGCAAGCGCTATCGGGGCTCGTCCGAGCCTGCCTGACGGTAGGCAGGGATGACAAATAAACTAGTTGATTGCTTTTAATCTTGTCTTATTGTTTTGATTTTTAATTTTTTAACTTTTACCCGCCTAGTACTTTCTTCAAATTCTTTACATCAATTGCGCTCAAACCCAATTCCACTCGCCGCTCTGCATTCCGTTGGTTCAGGTCTCTGGCCTGAACCTAAAATTTGGTTAATGGTAAAAACAATAAATTACTGCCACATGCTTACAAAGTTGCTCATCCGCTCAACCTAAAGTTAATATTTTTTCCATAATAATTTTACTCTAACCTCCCTTGTGGTAGGGCGCATTAATCAACCCACATTTTTTGTACTTATAAATTTGTCCAGTTACGGAGTTAATCGCTCCGCACGGACACGGATCGTTGCGGCCAATTTTTTCTTTCTTTTCCACCGGCGCTGACTTCAACTCACTATCAGACAATCCCGCAATCTTAGCTGGCCTGGTCGCGCTCGCCGGTGCGCTGTTTTCTCCGCCGCTCAAATTTTTCAGTCCAGATTCATAATTCCCTTCTTTTTCTGCTCCTTGAAATTTCAAGTTTTGACTTTTGCCTTTTGAATTTTGACTTTGTTCTCCCGGCGCCACGCCCACCTTGAATATTGAATGCGCCACCTGTTTTTGAATGTTATTTTGCAATATTATAAACATCTGATAGGCCTCCCGCTTGTATTCCACCAACGGGTCTTTTTGCCCGTAACCCTGAAGTCCTATGCCTGTGCGCAGATGATCTATGGCGTCAATGTGCTCCACCCACAACATATCAATTGACCGAAGCAACACCATTTTTTCAACTAAAAGCATCGGCGATGCTTCTGTGCCTTCACCAAAAGATAATTTATTTATTCTCTCTTTCAGCTCATCATAAGCCTCGTGCGCCAAATCTATTAAGTAATTTATCAATGTGTCTCTGGCCTTGACATCGGCCTTTTTATCACCGGCGGTCTTTTGGATGTCATCCATCTTCAGCCTCACCGACAAGGGCAAAGGAAATATTGTGTCCGCCACTTCATAAACCTCTTCCACATTCCACTCCTGCTCGTCTTCAGACATTGTGTGAAAAGAAACCACCTGCTCAATTTCTAATTCAACCATCTCCATAATTATCTCTCGCAGCGTCTTTGGGTCGCCAGCGTCATCTTCTACATTTGCCTTTTGAATTTTGCCTTTTGCCTTTAATGTCTCATAAATTTCCAAAATTCTATCGCGTTTCCGGTAAATAACCTCACGATGTTTATTGATTACATCATCATATTCCAGCAAATGTTTCCGGATATCAAAGTTGTGGCCTTCCACTTTCTTCTGCGCCGCTTCCAAAGATTTACTGACCATGGAATTTTCAATCGGCATATCATCGGGCAAACCCAATTTTTCCATCACTGACTGAATTCTATTGGAACCAAAAATCCTCATCAAGTCATCTTCTAGAGAAACATAAAATCTTGATTCACCCGGGTCGCCTTGCCGGCCAGAACGCCCGCGGAGCTGATTGTCAATCCGCCTTGATTCGTGCCTTTCCGTGCCAATCACATATAGCCCTCCTAAATTTTTTATTTCTTCTTTTTCATCCGCCGTCCCATCCGCTCCGCCAAGCACAATGTCCACGCCGCGACCAGCCATATTTGTCGCGAGCGTCACCGCTCCTTTTTTGCCGGCCTCGGCGATAATTTGCGCTTCTCGCTCATGGTTTTTAGCGTTTAAAATATTATGAACGATGCCCTCTTGGCTTAAAAGATACGACAAAATTTCATTCTTTTGAATGGAAATCGTGCCCAAAAGCACTGGCTGGCCTTTTTCGTGCCGTTCCCTGACATCTTTAATTACTGCCTTAAATTTTGCTTCCCCATTTTTGTAAATTAAATCTTCCCGATCTTTCCTGACGGTTGGTTCATTGGTCGGAATAACAATCACATCCAGCTCATAGATCTTGGAAAATTCTTCCGCTTCGGTCGCGGCTGTGCCGGTCATGCCGGCTAATTTCTCGTACATTCTAAAATAATTTTGAAAAGTCACCGTGGCCATCGTCACCGACTCGCGTTTGATTTCCACGCCTTCTTTAGCTTCAATGGCTTGATGTAATCCTTCGGAATATCGTCGGCCATACATTAATCTCCCGGTAAATTCATCAACGATAATTATTTCCCCTTCTTTTACCACATAATCCCGGTCGCGCTGAAATAAAGTGTGCGCTTTTAGCGCCTGCTCAATGTGATGCGCTTCACTGATACCTTTCTCCGTGTAAATATTTTCCACTCCCAGCCATTGTTCCATCTTCTTTATGCCTTCCTCGGTCAGAGTCGCCGATCGCATTTTCTCATCAATGTTATAATCCTCGCCTTCTTTTAACCTAGGCATAAGCTGGGAAAATTTCCTGTATTTTTCAGTCGCTTCTTCAGCCGGCGCGGAAATAATCAAAGGTGTTCTGGCTTCATCAATTAAAATGGAATCTACTTCATCAATAATGGCATAATAAAAACCTCTTTGTGTCTTGTCTTTTTGCTCCGACGCCATATTGTCACGCAAATAATCAAAACCGAATTCATTATTAGTGCCATAAGTAATGTCGCACTCGTAGGCTTCTTTTCTGGTACAAGGCTTCAGATGTTTTAATCTCGGGTCATTCGCCTCCCCGTTATCAAAATCACTGTCATAAATAAACGCCTGCTCGTGAATAATCGCGCCTACTTTTAACCCTAAGGTGTCGTAGACTCCGCCGATCCAGCCCGTGTCTCTTTTGGATAAATAATCGTTAACCGTCACAATATGCACTCCGCGGCCGATCAAGGCATTCAGCGTGGCCGCCGGTGATACTGCGTAAGAAGTTTTGCCCTCGCCGGTTTTCATCTCGGCGATTTTGCCTTCATGCAAAACCTTGGCGCCGATCATCTGCACATCAAAATGACCCGAGCCCATCCGGCGCTTTGCCGCCTCGCGCACTGCCGCGAAAACCTCCGGCAACAAATCGTCCAGTGTCTTGCCATCCGCCAATTCCTTACGCCAAGCCTCGGCCATCTTTCTTAGTTCATCATCGCTCATCTTTTCATACTTTGGCCCAAACTTGCCGATCTCTTGAACTAATGGTTCCAAATTTTTAATATATTTTTTATTCGGATCGCCAAAAACAACCGTTAGCAAAGACATAAAAAAAACAAATAATCAATAAATTACCTTTACAATAATAAGATTATCTTATCATTTTAGCGCCCAAAAAGCAAAAACAACCTTTTTAACCAAAGGTTGTCCAATACCTGACTTGCTGGGCCTGCCTGCCTGCCGGCAGGCAGGCTTAACTCGCTTAATTTACTGAACTTGCTCAATTTTTTTTACAAAACCTTTCTCGGCAAAACCATCACGAATAATCCGCAGATAAAAGATAAAATCGCCATAATGATAAAAATCGCGCCAAAACCATAAACCTCTGCCAACCAGCCTCCGGCAATCGCGGCTACCGCCGGTAAAAGATAAGCCAGCCCGTCATACAGACTCCACTGCCACGCCGCCTCATCTTTGGTAGTATGTTTGCCGTAAGTGGAGTGAAACGCCGGCCAAAAAAGTGCCATGCCGATGCCCAGCATGGCCTGCGCCAAATAAAGCATTAGAATTCCGTCGGTCAGATAATAAAGCACATAAGCGAAACCAATCACGAATTGCGACCAGGCAATTCCAAGTTCCGTTTCTTTTATTTTATTTTCCCATTTGCCGGTAATAAAAGTTAAAAGTCCGGCCGTTAAAGAAAACACGGCCCAGGCATTGGCCGCCACCGTAATGTCCTCGCCGATTGTCTCCACGAATAAAGCGTAAATCGGGCTGAACATGCCAAAAGCAAAGGTAAATAACCCACTGACAATCAAAAGTACCTTAAGCGGCCCGTTTAATTTACTTTTATATTGCAATTGATAACGGTAGACATGGTGTTGCATATTGTCATTATAGCAAATCTATCTTACGCCATCAAAGATGGCTAGGAAATATTTTGTTGCCATTCCTAAATAATAAAATTTTGTGCGAGCAAAAATTTTACAACAATATAATAATGAAGCAATGAAATAATGTAACGCCTTTACTTCCCAACTTCCAATTTTAAATTTCCCAATTTTTACTCCAATAGAATCTCTTGAAAAGGACTCTGCCGCGCATAGGGCAGTTTCGTCAGAGTCCCTAAACGGAGACTCTGACGGGGAACGGGGAAAATTACTGGTATCTAATTTCTGATTGCTACTTTAATGTTTTAACCTGCCAGGCAACGCTCTCACTTGCGAGGCTGGCGGACATCTTCCGTGTTTTAGTGTTTTTCGCCCTTGGGGCGATCCCTGCCTCGCCGCCTGCCTGCCCTGCCTGCCGCCTGCCTGCCGGTAGGCAGGGTAGGCAGGGCAGGCAGGGCAGGCAGGGCAGTCGCCCGGCTTTAAATTTTTTTTGAGATAACCGATAATTTCTGAAAATGTTTTAAAAAACAAAGCCGGACTCTCGCGTCTGTATTTCTTATTGATTAAATTCACCACATCTCGGCTGGAAATGTGATAAACATTTTTTTCCCTGGCCGGATAAATTTCCGCCACCATCAAATTGGGCGCCAGATTCAAAGCCTCGGCGAATTCCGCCAGAAAATCCCTGGTTCTGGAATACAAATGCGGCTGGAAAACCACCCACCATTTTCTGCCCTTGAATTTCTCACCCGCGGCATTCAAGGTCGCTTTGATTTCCGTCGGATGATGCCCGTAGTCATCGTAAATTTCCACTCCTTCTGCCTTACCTTTCAATTCAAATCTACGCCACACGCCGTCAAACTCGGCCAAAACTTTTCTCACCGTCTTTGGCTTTACACCAAGCACCGCCCCTGCTGTCACAGCTCCGAGCGCATTATAAATATTGAATTCGCCTGGCACTTTCAATCCAAACTTCTGTTCATGAAAACTTTTATAGGCTTTTTTTAGCACTTTCAAACGAAATTCCACAACGCCTCCTTGTTTGTGACGGATTTCTTCCGCCGAAAAATCAGCTTTATCTTTTAAGCCAAAAGTCAGCTTACGGCCGCTGAATTTTTTCAAGAGCTCTTGCAAGTTTCTGTCATCCGCGTTGGCTAGCAGATATCCGCCTTTTTTTATCTGACTAATAAATTTCCAAAAACTTTTTTTCACCCCGGCCAGATTTTTGAAATAATCCAGATGTTCCGCTTCCAGATTTGTCAAAACCGCGATATCCGGCCTGAAATTCAAAAAATTATCTTTGTACTCGCACGCCTCGGATAACAAATATTTTAACTCGCCCAAACGAAAATTACTCTGCCACTCTTTAACTTTCGTGCCGACAAAAACCGTCGGATCAAAACCAGCCACCTCCATTATTAGTCCAATCATCGCCGTGGTCGTGCTTTTGCCGTGCATGCCGGACACCGTAATCGTCTTCTTTTCCTTGGCCAAAACGCCCAGTAATTGGTAAATCGTCAGTGTCTTTATCTGCAACTGCCTGGCTTTTTTTAACTCCGGATTGTCGGCCGCGATCGCTTGCGTATAAATTACCAAATCAAAATCTTTTTTGATGTTACCCGCCTGGTGGCCGACCGCAATCTTGGCCCCCATTTTTCTTAATTCAAAAATCAACGCGCCCTTACTTCTGTCAGAACCAAAAACCTGTTTTTTCCCGGCCAAAAAATATTTGGCCGCGGCGCTCATCATAATCCCGCCAATGCCGATAAAATATACCTTATTTATTTTTTCAAAATCAATTTCCATAATTAAATCTATAATTATCAATCAAAAATCTGTTTTCCCCCCCTTCGGGCAATCTCCCGCAGGGAGACAATCTAAAATTACCAACCTCAAATCTTTCTTGCTGTTTCTAAAATAATTTCCGCCAGCCTTTCTTCCGCTCCCCATTTTATCATCTCGTGAATCTTTTTTGACAACTCTTTCAATTTGCTTTTGCCGTCCAAAAGCTCCTTGATTCTTTTGATCAAATCGTCACTGTCTATCTTTTCCTGATCCAGAATTTCCACCGCTCCTCGCTCATAAAAATAATCGGCGTTGGCTACTTGGTGCGAACGCGGGATAGGCATTACTAGCGCCGGTTTTTTAAGGTAACCGATCTCCATCAGGGTGCCCATGCCTGCCCGCGTAACAATTAGATCGGCTATTTTTATAAAAGGAATAATATTGACCAAAAAATCATAGTGAATATAATTTTCATGCGAAAAATCATCATCCGCTTTATTTTCGCCGGTAAGATGCACAACCTGGCAAAACTTTGTCAGTTCTTTCAGTGAATCAAAAACCAATTGGTTTAGAGCAAGGGCGCCGGTTCCCCCGCCGGTCACTAAAACCACCGGCCAGTCTTTTTTTAAGTTCAACCTTTCCAGCAACGCTTCCTTGTCCAGCGCGGCCATCGCCCTTAAATTATTTCTGACCGGATTACCAATGATTTCTGTTTTATTTTTTTTAAAATATTTGGCCGTCACTGGAAAACACACCGTTATTTTTTTAGCCATCAAACCGCATAAATTATTGGCCAATCCGACCTTGACATCTTGCTGGTGAATTATATTTGGTATGCCCAAAAACCAGCTGGCCCAAACTACCGGCACGGCCACAAAACCGCCGGCTGAAACGATCGCCTGGGGTCTTAATTTTATCAGAATAAAAACAGCTTGCCAAAAACCAATGATAATTTTAAAAACATCCAAAACATTTTCCATGCTGAAATACCGTCTCAATTTGCCGGAAAAAATTCCTTTAAAATCAATATTATAACGTCGGATTACCCTTTCTTCCGGGCCGCTTCTGGTCCC
Source organism: Candidatus Kuenenbacteria bacterium GW2011_GWA2_42_15 (assembly GCA_000998185.1). GTDB lineage: Bacteria > Patescibacteriota > Patescibacteriia > UBA2196 > GWA2-42-15 > GWA2-42-15. The sequence goes on from LCCW01000031.1 coordinate 19,549, forward strand.
GAGCCAAAATAAATCACAACCAGGATCCCTGGCTTTTAAAACTTCGGCCACCGCGATTAAGGGTGTCACCGAGCCCATTGTTCCTCCGCCGGTAAATAATATCTTCATAATTAGTAAATTCGTAACTATCTAAAACCCTTCTTATGCAGGCGCTCTTTCGTAAATTTTGAAATATTAACCACTATGCCCACTGCCGCCATCGCCGTCATCATTGCCGTTCCGCCATAACTGACTAATGGCAAAGGCAAACCGGTCAAAGGCAAAAGTCCAAGCATCGCTCCTACATTAACAAAAAACTGCCCCAAAAGCCAGACGCCAACCCCAATCGCCACCAGATGACCGAAAGTATCAGCTGTTCTATCAGCCGTTTTCATCATGCGGTAAAAAAGCAGGATAAATGAAATAATAAAAATAACCACAAAGACAAAACCAAGTTCTTCGGCGATAATGGCAAATATGGAATCGCCGGCCACCTCGGGCAAATACTGAAATTTTTGTTTTGAATGTCCCAGTCCAAGCCCGAACCAGCCACCGGAACCCACGGCCAAAAGAGCTTGTTTAATATGGTAACCGATTCCCTGGGGATCTAAATCTGGATTTAAGAAAATCAAAAACCTGTCCAGACGATACGACGCCACTTTTATTAAAGCCACCAGCCCGACCACTGCTCCGCCAAACATAATCAGGATATGACTGAATTTTGCTCCGGCCGCGTAATAGACCACGATACTCATTAAAATTATGATAAACACAGTCCCCACATCAGGCTGCATTATGATCAAGCCGGCCACCAACCCCAAATAAACCAAAAACGGCAAAAATCCGTAAGCAAAATCTCTCAGCTGTTCTTTTCTTTTTGCCAGCCAAGCCGTCAAATAAAGCAAAAAAGTCAGCTTAACAATCTCCGACGGCTGCAAAGAAAAACCGAAAATATTTATCCACGATTTGGCCTTGCCGTAAGTGGCTCCGAGTCCGGGAATAAAAACCAAAACTAAAAGTCCGATGGAAAACAGGAGCAAAAGCGGCGCGAATTTCCTCCATGTCTGATAATTGATTTTGCTGAAAATAAAAAACAAAAATAAACCCGGCAAAAAACCCAAAAGTATTTGATGTTTCACGAACCAGTAACTATCGCCAGATTTGGTATTATAGCCAAGCACGGACGAAGCCGATGACAGCATAACTAAACCAAAAACAATTACCAGCCAAAATAGTATAATCAAAACATAATCTGGTTTGTGGCCCGATTTCTGCATATCTCAATTTTACCGCAAATTTGGGCAATTAGCAAAAACCCTCTTTACCAACCCGGTTGTTTAATGTTAAAATTCCTCTAGTACTTTTATGTTTTTCGCCCTTAGGGCGATCCCTGCCTGCCGGCAGGCAGGCGCCTTCCACTCATGCGAATGATCTACTTGGAAAATTGGCGGACTGTGTTTTCGTGTTTTCGTGCTTTAGTGTTTTTGTGCTTTATGTGCTTTCTGTGTTTTATGTGTTCTATGAAAAAAGCTAAACTACTATCACCTCAAAAAGGTTACGACCAATATGCTGTTTATTACGACCAAAAAACCGCCTACCTTGACAGTTTTGAACAAAATAAACTGCTGCCGTTCCTGGGTAACCTAAACAACAAAAAAATTTTGGAGGTCGGCGCCGGCACCGGCCGCCTGTCTTCGCGTCTGGCTGAATACGGAGCGCTGGTAACCGCCTTTGACATATCGCCGGAAATTCTCAAAGTGCTCCACAAGAAAAATAAAAATATCGCGACCGTCATTGGCGACGCCGAAAGCCTGCCTTTTCCCAATAATACTTTTGATATTGTCACGGCCGCTTTTTTAATCGTTCATCTCAAAGAATTAAAATATTTTTTTAACGAAGCTTATCGCGTCTTAAAGCCAAGTGGCCTTCTCGCCCTCACTAATATCAACCAAAAGCGCCCGCCGGAACTTAAAGCCGGCCGGGAGAAAATCATCATTGAATCGTATTACCACCGCCCGGAAAAAATCATTAAAGAGCTTAAATCGCTTTCTTTTTCCATAATCAAAAACACCTTTATCAAGGATAAAGATGTCTGGATTAACCAAATCGTTATTGCGGCAAAATAGGTTTTAAAAATTTAGCTCAATATTTTATTCGTCTGTTTTCATCCCTAGCTCCAGTAAAATATCCGCCGGTATCGGCACTTTACCGCCCGGTTTAGTTACCCCGGGATAACGCCAGGCTGATATGATTTTTATCACTCCTTTGCCAGCTTGATACATCAGCCACACCTCATAAGGATGCTTTTTCGTTCCGGCGCTCTGCATGACCGCCAAGGTTTTTTCCGCCACGCCCTCTTCCATTCTTTTGGGATAACGCAAAACCCTCATCAACCGCGCTGCCGACAACTGGTAATAGTGCATTTTTTCTTTTGCGTGCTTGGTCCAATAAAATTTTTTGCTGGCTGGCAACTGCATAATTGCATCGCAAGGTTAATGGAATCCGTGCGCGTAATCGCCGAATTTTTTTCCGTAATGATGATTCCATACATCCATATTGATATACTTGTTCTCCCCTATCCGCACGCGCAAATACTGGTGCGGGGAAACATACCAGACTAGCGAATAGCCAAACTGAATATCCAGATCGTCAAACCAGCCGCTTTTAACCAATAACACGCGCAGCAAGTAATTCATAGTGTGGCAGTGGAGAAATCCGTCCCGGCTCCATAGTTTTTTCAAATCAGTCTCAAACGCCAGGTGGATTTTGGTACAGGTTCTAAACCGATAGCCGCGGAATTTTCGCGTCATGATTTGATGCGCTCTTTTCAAACAATCTTCCTTGTCTACGGAACGGCTAAGCTCTTCCGCGATTTTTTGCATGGCATCGGGAATCTTATTCGGTATGGGCAATTTGGTGAAAAAATTCAGGAGCATTTTAAATATTAATTTTTTACAGGATTATCACTCCCAAAACAATTAATGAAACCACAAACTCAATTTTCGTGCCGGAGGCCAGCGGCCCGAAATATTTCCTTTTTGAAAATGGCGCCAGCGGCTGGTGCTCAAACTTCATCAAGCCGTCCAAAGCAATGTGCGAAAACTGAAACAAAAGAAAAATCCACCACTGCACGGCCAAAAGAATCGCGCAGAATACGCCTATTGCCGCACCGCTTATAGCGCCAAAAAAAGCTTCATGCGTCCACCAATGCTGATTAAACCTGCCGCTGACATCGCTCGCTTTTTTAAAAAATAATTTAATGTTTGGTAGATATTTAAAGTTGAGTAGCGCGTGATCAATATCAATCGCCACCCCGCCTAAAAACGCCACGAGCCAGCCCGGCCCGGACAAATCCAAATATTTACCCAAAAACAAGGTGGCAGCGATGTGAGTGGTGATGAGCATTTTTTACTTTTGGTTATTTTCTATGAAACGCGGATCTCCAGGATTGCCAAGATTATCCAGGATCGATTTTTGGTTGGTCCAGACCTGTCTTTTAAACTGGGGCTGCTTGCCAAAATTTAGTAATAACCCAACCCCAATATTTGCCGCGCGCGGGTAATTTAAAAGCTGTGCCTCGTGTTCCCCGCACAAACTCTCCGCCGCTTTTATCTCAATAATAATGTTGCCTTATATCAGCGTAATAATCACCGACTTGATGCAACGCGTCATAAAACACCCGGATGGGAACTTACGACTGACAATACAAACCGTGCTTCGCTAATTCAATCATCATTGAATTTTCATAAACCTTTTCCAAAAATCCGTACCCAAGCTGATTATATACATTAAAATACGACTTGATTATCAAGCCAGTTTCATATTCGTATTGCATATTTATTTGTTTTAATCTTTACCTATCCTGGTCATCCTGGTAATCCGCGTTCTATTATTTGAATTTAATTCCCAACTCTTCCAATTGTTCCTCGCTCACTTCACTTGGAGAATCCATCAGGGGGTCCCTGGCATCAGCGGTTAAGGGGAAAGCGATGACTTCGCGGATGGATTTTTCACCCTGAAGGATAGCCAAAAGGCGGTCAAACCCGGGCGCGATACCGCCGTGCGGCGGCACGCCATAGGTAAACGCTTCCAAAATATGCTTAAACTGTTGTTTTTGCTTGTCATCAAAACCGATCAGCTCAAAAACCTTTTCCTGAACTTTGGGATCATAAATCCTAAGCGCCCCGCCGCCGACTTCAATGCCGTTTAAAACAAAATCATGCTGGTAAGCTTTTACTTTGCCCGGATCAGTCTCAAGCAGCGGCAAATCTTCGTCTTTCGGCCTGGTAAACATATTGTGCGACGGCGCCCATTTGCCGGCTGAACCATGAAAATGCGCCTCGCTGTCGCGGTCCGCGACTTGTTTTTCAAACAACGGAAAATTCACCACGAAGCAAAAGGCCAGCTCGTTCGGGTCATTGTTATCTTTGCGCAAATCCGGTTTGTCCGTGCCGTATTTGTCCATCGCTTCCTGCCATTCCAGCCGCGGCCATCTGTCAAAAGTCATTTTCTTTTCCGGCCACAACTTTTTCACCATGGCTGTAAACATTTCTTCAATTAAATTCAAAATATCATCTTGGCTGACAAAACTCATTTCCATATCCACCTGATAAAATTCTCCCGGGCTTCTGTCGGCCCGCGCGTCTTCATCACGAAAACACGGCGCGATCTGGAAATACCTGTCCATGCCGGCTACCATTAAAAGCTGTTTATACTGCTGGGGCGCCTGGGGCAAAGCAAAAAAATTGCCCGGAAACTTTCTGGAAGGCACCAAATAATCGCGCGCGCCTTCTGGAGTGGACTTAGATAAAATTGGTGTGTGGATCTCAATAAATTTTTTCTCATGTAAAAAATTGCGCACAAAATGCATCATGGCTGAACGCGTTTCTATGTTCTTTTTCATCCGCTCATGGCGCAGATCAAGATAGCGATATTTTAAACGCAATTCTTCATTCGCCTGCCGGTCTTCATTCGCGACCTCAAACGGCGGGGTTTCCGCCGTAGCCAGGACAGTAATTTTTTTCGCCAGCACTTCCACCGTGCCAGTCGGCAAATTTAAATTCTTTTGTTTCTCTCCCCGCTCCTGCACCAGCCCCTCAATTTCCAAAACAAATTCCGGCCG
>LCCW01000032.1 GCA_000998185.1 Candidatus Kuenenbacteria bacterium GW2011_GWA2_42_15
TTGTTAAAATCCCATTCAAATAAAATTTGCATTGCCGCTGTTCTTGCCAAATGACGATTGGACATAGTTTGATTTTAAATTTTTATTTCCCTTAATTTCTTATTTTCTTAATTTCTATCTATTTTTTTATCTCCGTCTGATTTTTGGTTTCTAATTTCTGATTCCCGCTGTCTTTGTTTTCCTTATTCCTTGCCTGCCTGTCCGGTAGGCAGGTTAGCTGTTTTCTGTGTTTTTGTGTTTTCGTGCTTTCTGTTTTTTGTATGTTTTCTGTGTTTTTGTGTTTTATGTGTTTTTGTGTTTTATGTGTTTTTGTGTTTTCCGCAAAGTCTTGGGCACTCTGACTTTAACCACTATTTTGCCTTTGTAATTGCCGCAAAAAGAGCAAGTCGTGTGAGGCCTGATGGGTTTCTTGCATTTTGAGCACTCACTCAACTGTACCTTTTTGAGTCTAAGCGCCCCGCGTCTGATATTTTTCCTTGATCTGGTATGTTTCTGTGTGGGTGTTGACATAATTTTTTCTTAATTAATTTATTCTTATCTTATAATCTTTCTTCGCTCTTGACAAATTTTATTTCGCCTCAATAATTTTATCAATAATCCCGTATTTCTTAGCCTCTTCCGCGCTCATAAAATAATCCCTGTCCGTGTCTTTTTCTATCTTTTCCAAGCCCTGCCCCGTGTGTTTGGCCAAAAGCTTGTTGAGTTTATCCTCAATTTTTAAAATATGCTCTGCTCTGATTTTAACATCGCTTGCCTGTCCTTCAGCCCCGCCCATCACCTGATGCAGCATTATTTCCGCGTTTGGCAAAGCCAGCCGTTTGTCCTTGGCGCCGGCTGCCAAAAGTATCGCCGCCATGCTCGCCGCCGTGCCAATGCAGATTGTTTCCACCGGCGCTTTAATGTATTGCATCGTGTCGTAAATCGCCAAACCGGCCGTCACCGAGCCGCCCGGCGAATTGATATAGAGCCTGATGTCTTTGTCTTTATTCTGCGACTCTAAAAATAAAAGCTGGGCAATGACCGTATTAGCCATGGCATCGGTGATCATATCGCCTAAAAAAATAATCCTGTCTTTTAACAGTCGCGAATAAATATCATAAGCCCGCTCTCCCAATTGCGATTTTTCTATGACGGTTGGTATTAAAAGCATAAATTTGCTTTAATCTATTATTCTTTATTATAAAAAAATCAATGTCAGTCTGCGCCCAGTCCGCGTTAGTCAGCGCTTGACTAGACCACCTGCCAATATTTCCCTTCCCACTCCAAGCTACCTTTTATTGAAAACCCGGCTGCCAGACGATGCCCTCCGCCGGCAAACCAATTGGCGATCTTGGCCACATTTATTTGCCCATCCAGCGACCGCAGGCTCACCTTTATCTCGCCGTTCTGGCTTTCTTTTAAAGTCATAACCAGCCTTACTCCCGTCAAATTATTTAAAAAATTAGTCACCCCGTCCAAAACATTGCTCTCCTCTCCTCTCAAGTCGTCATTGAGCATCACCGAATAAACCAAGTTAAGTTTATCATTTTTAATCAATCTTGATAATACCTTGGACCACAAACGCAGCCAGTCATTGTGGTCATTTTGCTGGAACTGTTTCATAATCTGGTTATATTTGGCTCCCGCTCTCAAGAGCTCGCTTGCCGCCAGATACGCTTCAGTGTTTGTTGCCGCGTTGGAAAAACCATTGGTGTCACCGATAATGCCGGCCAAAATCTCTGTTGCCATCTTCGGGTCCACTGGTGTACCCCAGAAATCAAAAATCTCATATAAAATTAAAGAGGTAGATGGGCTTTCCTTATCAATAATATTTATTTCCCCATAACTGCTGTTCGGGTGGTGATCAATATTAACCAAGCCTATACCCTTGGCCTGAAATTCTTTCAACTTGTCTTCCGCCCCGCTCCAGTCCAAAGTGGAGCAGTCAAGACCGACCGCCAAATCAAAAACATCGTTATCAACATCAGACAAGCCGATTATCTCGCTCCATTCTCTTAAATAAAAAAACTTTTCTGGCAAAGGCGCCGTTAAAAGTATTTTATGTTTTTTACTAGACTGGAATAAATAACGCGCCAAGGCCATTGTCGAACCGATGGCGTCAATGTCCGGATTACGGTGAGTGAACAGCAAAACATTCTCCGCCCTTGCTAATTTTTCCCTAAAGCGGTTGACCTCGTCTAATCTTATGTTTTTTCGTCCTGGCATTTCTTGCATATCATCACAGTCTACCAGCCAAAAAAATTTGTGTCAATGCTCCTCTCCCTGATTACCGATTGCTGGTTTTTAATTTCTTCCTTGTTCCTTGCCTGCCTGCGGTAGGCAGGTTAACTATTCCTTGCGTTTTTGTTTTCTTGATTTCTTCCAAAATTTCTTCCACCTTCCGCCGTTGCTGCTCGTCCTCTATCTCCTCTCGGTCAATAAAAAACTTTAAATCAGGTACCCGGCGCATCTTTACCCTGCCTGCCAGCCCGCAGCGCAAGACTCCTTTGTGCTTTCGCAAAATTTTCAAAACATCTGCTCCGGCTTCAATCGGCCATGCGTCTATCCAAACCTTGGCCGAGCCGAGACTCTCCGAAATTTCAACTTGGCTGACGCTCATAAAAACGCCCTGGTCAAAATCTATCTCTTGCTGGACGATCTGCCCCAACTCTTCTTCAATAATATTATTTATTTTCTCTAATTTATAATTAGTCATTTTTTTTCTCTTCTTCGGTGACAAAAGCTACCAATAAATCATTCTTCTCCACGCCGACTCGGCTCTCTATTTTCAAACCGCATTCTTGGCCTACCGCCACTTCTTTTACTTTTGTCCTGCCGGATTCAACATCTTTTATCACCGCCTCTCCCACCACCTCTCCCTTTCTAATAATTCGAACATTGACCTCTGACACCATCTTGCCCTCTTCCACTCTGCCGCCAATAATCTGCTGTCTCTTTTCTGCTCTAAAAATCGCCAGGACTCTTAATTTGCCAAGTTCCTTTTCAACTATCTCTACTCCGGCCAATTCCACCACCTTTTTCTCCACAAAATCCAGTAAATCATAAATGATTCTAAACGCCTCGGTTGCCACCCCTTTGTCTACGGCCAATCGTTTGGCTTCCGGCATTATTTTTACATTAAAACCCAAAACCAAGGCGCCCAGGGCAAAAGCCTGCTCCACATCCTTTTCCGTTATGTTGCCCAATCCTTGCCTTATCACATCCACGCCAACTCCCCTTTTTTCCAGTCTTTCCAACGATTCCAAAATAGCCTCCACCGACCCAAGCATGTCTGATTTTAAAATCAATTTGACATGAGGCTTAGCGTCTTCTTTATCTTCTTCTCCTTTCTTATCCTTGGGCACAAAACCCGCTTCGGCTATTCTCACTAATTCTTTCACTTTAATTTTTGACAATTTACGCAGCTCTTTTTGATCTTCAATTGTTTGCAGTATGTCTCCAACTCTGGGCATTGCTTTCAACCCCAAAATCTTTACCGGCATCGACGGTTGTGCTGCTTCCACCGGCTCGCCCTTCCAATTTCTCATCACCCTTATCCGGCCGGGCACATTGCCCATTTTCACCAAATCATTTTTTCTCAAGGTGCCATTCTGAATCAGAACCGTCGCCACCGGACCCTCACCTTTATCCATATGCGCCTCAATAATCGTGCCCGCCGCTGGCGCGTTTGGGTTGGCGATGATTGTGTCTTTATTTAAATCAGCTATTAAAAAAATATTTTCCAAAAGCAGCGGAATGTTAAGCTTTTCTTTGGCGGAAACTTCCACGCAAGTCGTCTGGCCGCCCCAGTCTTCGGCTGTTAAACCGATATTGGCCAGATCGCTTTTAACCTTATCAACATTGGCACCCGGCTTGTCTATCTTATTTATTGCCACGATAAAAGGCAGTTCCGCTTTCCGAATATGCGCCAGTGCTTCAATCGTCTGCGGTTGTACTCCGTCGTCTGCTGCCACCAGTAGAATCGCGATATCCGCCACCCTGGCGCCTCGCGATCTCATGGCGGAAAACGCCTCATGCCCGGGCGTATCAATAAAAGTCAAAAGCCGTCCATCTTTTTCCACCTGATAAGCGCCAATGTGCTGGGTGATTCCGCCCGCCTCTCCCTCAACAATGTTTGTGTGCCTGATTGCATCCAATAATTTTGTTTTTCCGTGGTCTACATGCCCCATTACCACTATGATTGGCGCCCTCTTTTGCGCCTCGCCCGTCTTTATATCTAAAACTATTTTTTGAGGCAGCTCGCCGTCTGTCATTAAATCCTCTTCAGTTGATTTTTCCACTTTATACCCCAAATCATCGGCGATCACTGCCGCTGTTTCAAAATCAATATACTGATTTAGCGGCGCCATCACCCCATTTTTCATCAATTCTAAAATAAGATTCGCTGGCGCGATACCCATTCTTTTTGCCAGTTCTTTTACAACGATTCTTTCCGGCACCATCACGACCTGCTCCGCTCCTGATGGCTCGTTTCCATTTTCTTCTAATGCCTCTTTTTTCGCGGCCATCACCTCTCCATTTGTATATCTGTTGCTGACTGCCGGGTCGGCCAACTTTTCCAAAATCGCCTGCGCCGTTTTGGGATCCACTTTGATCGCTTTCGCGCCAATGTCAAAACCCAACTGGGGCATAATTTCCCTCAGTTTATTTGGAGTAATTCTCAATCTTCTAGCTAATTCCGTAACATTCATATTCTTCAATCTTACTCAAAAAAACCGCTAAAGTCAAATTTACAACCTGCACTATCATCCCTGCCTCGCCCTGCCTACCCTGCCTACCCTGCCTACCGGCAGGCAGGCGGCAGGCAGGCGGCAGGCAGGCTCGGACAAGTCCCGGTAGCGCTTACGCTCGTCGAGTCGAAATTATGGGATCCAGTTTTTTAATTTTTTTTGTTTTTTATTTCTGGATTGCCCCGCCCTTCGCGAAGGGCGGGGCAACGACAGTCGCGCCGCGCATCTCGTCTTATCCTTCCCTTTGTTTCTTCCTGATTTCTAATTACTGATTACTAATTTCTTGTGCTCGTGTTTTCTGTGTTTTACTGTTTTCTTGTTTTAATGTTTCCCCCCGTTCCCTTGACACTCCCTCCTCTCTCCTATATATTAACTTAATCTTTTTTAAACAATAATTTCCAATGGCCCTCACCTTAAATCAACAAATCACCGAATTAAGGCCGATGTCATAATTAAAGATGATTTGAAAAATAAGCTCTCCTTTTTGGCCGGCAGCAACCAAATAAAATCAAGCATTGACCCGCTGAAAAAACTAATCATTACCCTGAACACCAAAAACAATAAAATCAAAGAATTTAATTATGATGTCCACGGCGATGAACTCAAAATCTACATTACCCCGGAAAAAGATGAATTTCAAAGCGGCGACATTGTCATTGGCGGCAGCGACTACAAATATGACCTGATTTTTACCGTCGGCTGTCCTGACCTGGAATCTCTTGGCTCTCCCTATGTGAATCACACCGATTTTTTCTTTAAAACTACCATCATCAACATTGATAATAACCCGGAGAACGAACATTACGGTCAGATAAACCACATTGATCTTAATTCCCCTTCCTGCTCGGAAATTATTTTCAACCTCATCCGCACCAGCCAGCCAGAATTAATAAACAATGAACTGGCTACCAGCCTTTTGGCTGGAATCATTATCAAAACCGACAACTTCCGTTCGCCTGCCATCACCCCGGAATGTCTTTACGCCGCCTCATATCTGATAAAACTCGGCGCTGATCAAGCCTCTCTTATAAACAATCTTAATAAAAATAAAAGCCTGACCGCCCTCAATCTCTGGGGCCGCGTCCTGGCCCGTCTCAAACAAGACTCTCACTACAAACTGGCTTGGTCTCTTGTCAGCCAAACCGACTTCCAAAAATCCGGCGGCTCAATTGAAGACTTGGATGGCGTAGTCTCCGAGCTTATTTTACACTCACCCTTAATCCAAACTACCGTCTTGCTCTACGAAATGCCTTCTGGCCAAACTGGGGTAACCGTCTACACCACGCCCAATCACAACGCGCTTGATCTTACCGGCCACTGGCAAGGTACTGGCTCAAAAAACAAAGCCCGTTTCTGCCTTCCGGAAACAAAATTAATCACGGCCGAACAAATCATTATCAATCAGTTGCGGGAAATAATTAAACCGCTCCATTGAAAATAAACAAGTAATCCTTTATAATTTAAATAATTGGGGTTCGTAGCTCAGTTGGTTAGAGCGCTTGCATGACACGCAAGAGGTCAGAGGTTCAACTCCTCTCGGACCCACCAGCTTATTCTATATAATAAAAACCAAACAAAACTGGCAAAAAATGTCCGCCATCCATCAATCTACCTGCGGTTAGGTTCCGTGTACTCACGCCAAATAATATTTTACCGCGAGCTGTAATTATTTTCTGCGCGCATAGCTCAGCTGGTTAGAGCACGGGTCTTATAAACCCGGGGTCGATGGTTCAAATCCATCTGCGCGCACCATTTTATTTTATGCCCAAACTACCCAAGATACCTTATAAGCTTTACAATGAACACAATAGAGAACGAAACGCTTGCCTGGATCTCTCCGACCGGCTGCGCATTCTTTCCAAAAGCACTATTAGTTTTTTAATTAAAAACCACCGCCAGGTGGTTGATAAAAACCTGCCGGTCATGGAAAAAACATTCGCCACCTTGCAGGACAAACTCAAATACCATCCTTATCTTTATGCGGTCCCGGCCATCAATGTCGGTTTTGAAGAATATGTTGAGGCTGTTCTTTTGTCTAATTATCTAAAAAATAAACCCCTGCCAACCGCCGCCTCTCTCAAGGTGACGGCCGACACCTATCTTGGCGGCCTCTCTGATTTGACTGGCGAATTGGTGCGCCTTGCCCATCAAGACAAAAAACAAGTAAAAACAATCCATGACTATGTGGCAAAAATCTACGATCTGACTATTCCCTTGAGCATCACCAGAAACAATTCCACCAGAACCAAGTTGGAAACTATTGGCACAAATCTTAAAAAAATAGAGTCTGTCATCTACGACCTGAAACTCCGGGACAAAATCTAATTGCCCGCAAAGACTGCTATCTCAAAAGGCGACACAGCACTGTGTCGCCTTTAAAATATAATGATCTTTTACCGCAAACCCAAACTCGGATCAACTTCAATCTTTCGCCAATCGCCAAACCAGTTTTTTGATTTCTTGATTCGGAAATATCCGGCCAAAGCAATCATCGCCGCGTTATCCCCGGTAAATTCTAATTCTGGCACCAATAACTTAATTTTATCTTTCTCTCTGTTAACTTTTCTAACTAAATTAAATTTATTAACTTCCTGCCCCAGCCTGTCTCTTAACGCGCCATTGGCCGCCACGCCCCCACCCAGTAATATTATCTTCACCCCGCGCTTACTAGCCGCTAAAACGGTTTTCTCTGCTAGAACCTCAACGCACGCTTCTTGAAAACTCGCGCACATATCATTTATTTCCTTACTTTTGCCTTTTACCTTTTGCCCTTTGACTTTATATAAAACCGCCGTCTTCAGCCCGGCAAAAGAAAAATTATCATCCCCGCTTTGAAGCATCGGCCTGGGAAACTTATATTTATTTTTATCGCCTTGCGCCGCCAGTTTGGCAATAATTGGTCCGCCGGGGTAACCTAAACCCAAAATTTTAGCCACCTTGTCCAATGCTTCACCAGCCGCATCATCCAAGGTTCTGCCAACAACCCTGTATTTTAAATAATCTTTCATTAACACCAACTCCGTATGCCCGCCCGAAACCACCAGCGCCAACGCTGGAAACTGGATCTTCTGTATTTTTTTAAATTTTGGGATTTGGGATTTGGGATTTATCTGAAAATTGGGATTTGGGATTTGATATTTATTCTGCTTTAATAAAGCAGAATAAATATGTCCTTCCAAATGATTCACCGCTATTATCGGTTTATGCCAAATAAACCCCAGGGTTTTCGCCGCCTCCACTCCCACCCTCAAACTGGTAATTAGTCCAGGGCCATTTGTTACAGCTATATAATCAATTAATTTCCTTAATTCATAATTCATAATTCGTAATTCTGGCTTGTCAACCGCACCAGTCGCTTCTTGTAAAACAGCCTCTACCACTGGTAAAATCAACTCAATTTGTTTTCTGGCCGCCACCTCCGGCACAATGCCGCCATATTGGGCTTGCACCTCGGCCGAAGAGGCGACCGCCTGAGCAATAATTTTAAAGCTGCCGCGCTTGAACTCCACTATCGCGGCCGCTGTTTCATCACAAGAAGTTTCTATGCCTAAAATCCTCATATTTTATTACTTTAACTCAATCTCAATAATCACGCTAGCCCTTGCCAAATTGTTTAGACAATGATACCATATTTTTGTATTCACCCAAAAAATGAGGGTATTTTTTAAAAATAAAAGCATTCCTTTTACCTTTTGAATTTTGCCTTTTGCCTTTATCTTGGTCCCTTCGTCTAACGGTTAGGACATCAGGTTTTCATCCTGAAAACAGGGGTTCAATTCCCCTAGGGACTACCAAACAGGAAATTGCGAGTTTCCAAGGTTCGCCTCGCTTCGCTCGGCGACCAAATCGTAAGGAATTCTGGACGAAAAAATCAATTGGCGATTCTGCATTTTGGGAAAAGACAATTTTTAACTAAATCAATATGAAATACATAATTTACGCTCGTAAAAGCACCGAAAAAGATGACCGACAAATTTTGAGTATTGAGGCCCAGATTTTTGAGTTAAAAAAATTTGCCGTCAAAGAAAAACTTGTCGTCCCTTCGGGAGATCACCCGTAGGGTGAAAATTGTCAAAGTTCAGGATTTCGGTTTCCTCCTTCGCCAAAAGCTTCGGACGGGCAGGCGGAGTTTTTGGCCAGACCCTCGCCGCCGCCGGCGGCGAAATGCGTCCGAACTATTTTAAGAATAGCCCACCAACCAAAATTCTAATTTCCATTATCCATTAATAATTATACTGATGAACTGTTTATTCCTCAAGGAACCGAAGGACACGAGTGAGGCGAAACCGAGACGACGGAAAATCCGAGCTGACGCAGGATTTTCCAGTGTCCTGGCACTTATTCCCCTAAAAGTTGCCGATCAACTTACACCCTGCCCGCTTAAGTATTGACCAACCAGGACGATTAGCTCAGCTGGTTAGAGCGTCTGCTTTACACGCAGAAGGCCGTAGGTCCGAATCCTACATCGTCCATGATTACAATTAATACCATGAAATACATCTACAGCTTGCTTGCTATTATAGCTGGCTTTCTCCTGGTCCGTTACAGTAATTACCTCGTTGATAATTTCGGCCACAGCGAAACCGCTGAACATTATCTTGGCACTTATGGTGGCTCGCGCTTAATGTGGAAATTAATCGGCCTTATTATTATCATCGGCGCCCTGCTAACTATCAGCGGCCTCGCTCAATCGCTTATTTATAGCATATTTAAACCCATGGTCGGCGGTTTGAAATAATTACTTTCTAAAAAAATTGACCGCGCTTTTTGGGCTGTTAGCTCAGTTGGTTAGAGCGCCTGCTTTGCAAGCAGGAGGTCGTCGGTTCGAATCCGACACAGTCCAAATCCACTTTAAACTATTTGCGTCTACTCATAATAAGAAAATAACAACTCTGGTCTGTATAGCAATAGAATGAAAAACAAAATTATAGTTATTATTAAGCTGATTTTATCTGCGTTTCTCTTTTTTGTCTGGTTTGTTCTCGTCCAAGCGGAGTATGAGATAATAACAAAACCTGGATTACAAAATGATTTTCCAATCGTAAGGGGAGTTTGTGTAATTTACCTTATAGGATTTATGCTGCTAATTATAGCTGCCATCGTTCTTTTTTTATTATACTCGATTAAAAAGTCTAAAACACCGACTAAGTCAAAAGAAAGAGTTCAATAATCTGGTTCCGACTGGTGCGAAATCTATAATGACATTGAGTAAAACAAAAAAACATTTAAAAATTATCGTCTCTTCTTGGATTATTATTACACACCTCTTACCGCGGTGTTTTTTGTTTATTAAATATTTTCAGTTTATACCAGTTCGCCATGGCGAACTGTCCAATAAGATTTTACATTAAAAAAAATAATTTTTGCTATTTACATTTTTCATAAATAATTTTATAATTACCATGCAAGATCAATTGTGGATAACTTTACAATTTATAAACCTTACAAGAAATAATTTTTAAAACTTCTTTAAAAAATTTTTGTAAGTTTTATAAATTAAACTTCTTTCCCATGCTCGTCGTTTATTGAAAAATTATTTTCTACTGAATAATTTTTTATTTCTCATCATGCGGAAAGTCAAAATTTTTAAGAAAGGGGGTGATTATTATGGCAGCCAAGAAAAGGAAAGTTGCAAGAAAGAAACCAGCCAAAAAAGGCAAAAAGAGATAATCTCTAAAGTCTTTTGAAAGATTTTCTAGAGACAAAAAAATCCCTAATGTTAGGGATTTTTTTGGTATATCTTAAAAAATCAATCAAACAAACCAGCCTGTTTTTCAAAAATTTCCCGCTCGCTAAAAATTTTTATTTCTCCGTACTGTCCATCAAAGCCTGGCTTGATAATGAGCCTCCCTTCTCGAACTCGCCATATTGCTTCAGCTATTTTAAACAAGCCTTTCTCTGATATTTTTTTTGTTTCAACATCCAACAAAATATTAAATTCGCTTCCAAAATTTTTAATCAAATTATCATATTCCATTTTTACTCGTCGGGAACTCCTTGATTTTATTCCCAAGCACTCGGCGATTATTTTATCCAGCTCCACCAATTTTATAAATGGCACTCTTGATTTATCCACATACTCCTCTCCGCGGCTACCATTCGCCAACTCTTCCACGCGGTTTAAGACTCCTATCGTCAACGGCTTTTTGCATTGGGGACAGATATTTTTATTTCTCTTTGACTCGCTCGGCAAAAAACTTACCCCGCAGACACGATGACCGTCGTAATGATACATCCCTTCTTCCGGATAAAATTCAATGGTGCGCATAAACGCTTGCGGATTCTTCCCTTGGATAATACGACAAATTTCGTCATAACTTATTTTATCTTCATCAATCTCAAATACATTGGCTTCACGCCCCATGTTTGGCAGTGAGTGGGCATCGGAATTGGAAATAATTGACATCCGGTCCAGGTTTTTAACGCGCCAATTCATCTGTGGATCGCTGGACAGTCCGGTTTCTATAGCAAAAATTTTGTCTGCGATATTTCCCCAGCATTCTTCAACTGAATCAAAGCCGGACTTTGAGCCAAACATGGCAAACCATGGAGTCCAAATATGCGCTGGAATTATCATACACCGCTCATCAATTGCTAAAATAATTTCCGCCAACTTCTTGGCGTCCAAACCTAAAATCGGCCGGCCATCAGCTTTTAAATTGCCGAGTTTTGAGAGTGCCAAATTTATTTTCTCCACCACTTCCAAGCTCGGTGCTAAAACCAAAATGTGCAACCGCCGACATTTTCCGCCTTTGGAATAAATGCATGCAATTTCCGCGGAACATAAAAATCGAGTTTGTTTGGAATTTGAAATTTGTGATTTGGAATTTTTTTGTGTCCCTGTGGGACATCTCCCGCAGGGAGAAAAATTGTTTTTTGTATCTTGAAAATTTTTCAAAACATACAATCCAGATTCTTTCTCCACCAACTTTTCCTTCATTTCCCTAAACCACTCCGGATGAGTAAAATCTCCAGTCCCTACCACATTCACACCCTTGACCCGGCAAGTCTCATCAATCTTCTCCAATACCAAATCCCGCGAGCAAGCGCGCGAAAATCTGGAGTGAATATGTAAGTCGGCGATGATGCGCATAATTTTAGTTTAGCATCCTTTTAAAAATAAACAAATTTGCCAAATAGTGTTAAGATGTTATTATGAAAAGAATTCTTCTTATCTTTATCGCCGTCGCTCTCGTTCTCCTTATCGCCTTTATAAAAATTTTTTCCAAACAGCCAAAAAATAATCCACCAACACTTATTAATAACAATCAAAAAACTATGCCTGCCCAATCTCAAATCAAAATCATTCGTAATCCCGCGGTCGCAGGGCAATTTTATCCAGCTGACAAAAACGAACTTTCCCAAATGATTGACGAATTTTTATCCGCAGCCAATCCGCCAGCCATTGTTGGCCAGCCGCAAATTTTAATCGTGCCGCACGCCGGCTATGTTTTTTCCGCTGGCACTGCTGCTTATGCTTTTAAAACTTTAAAGAATTTTCTTTATGACACCGTAATCATTCTCGGCTCAAGCCATAATTATCCGGTTGATGGTCTCGCTCTCTATAACGGCGACGCGGTAGCCACACCCCTTGGCGAGGCAGAGACAAATAAAAAAATGATTGACAATTTAACTCCGATGACTCTGAAATTCTCCAATCCATTGCAAACACGCTCGTCACTCAAATTACTCCGCGCACTCTGATTATTATTAGCTCTGACCTTTCTCATTACCCAAATTACTCCGACGCTATTTACTCTGACACAAAAATCATTGATTCTGTTCTGACCAAAGACATTATGAACTTTGACAATGTTTTTAATTCCATTCTTGCTGAAAATCTGCCCTGGCTTGATACTTGCGCCTGCGGCAGTTCAGCCATAAAAATCGGAATGCTTTTAGCTGAAAAACTTGGACTGACTGGCGTAAAACTTCATTACTCAAATTCTGGAGATACTCAAGATCACGGCGACAAATCACGCGTCGTTGGTTATGGCGCAATCGTATTTATGGATAATGAATCACGAATTATGAATAACAGATATTTAAATGACGAGGAACAAAAAGCCGCCCTTGCTCTTGCTCGCAATGCCTTAGAACTGGAATTCGGTCTAACTAAAGAAAAAAATGAAGATTATAAAAAGTACCCCGTCTTTTCGGATAAGAGAGGTGTCTTTGTTACGCTTAAAAAAAATAACGAATTGCGTGGCTGTATTGGCTTGATTGAGCCAGTAACAGAATTAAGTGAAGTAATTAAAGAAATGGCGCTTT
>LCCW01000033.1 GCA_000998185.1 Candidatus Kuenenbacteria bacterium GW2011_GWA2_42_15
TTTTGCTTTCTTGTTTTCTTGATTTTTTGCTTTCTTGTTTTCTTGATTTTTTGCTTTCTTGTTTTCTTGATTTTTTGCTTTCTTGTTTTCTTGATTTTTATTACCAACTTGATTTGGTGATACCGGGGACATCGCCCTTGCTGGCAAGTTCCCGAAAACAGATGCGGCAAAGATTGAATCTGCGCAGGTAGCCTTTTTTTCTGCCGCAACGCCAACACCGTCTGACTACCCTGGTTGAGTAGAGAGGTTTTCTTTTGCTTTTGGCGATTTGTGCTTGCGTAGCCATAAATTCTTATAATTTATTTTTGCTTGTTTTTTTCTTTTCCGAGTCGTTGTCTTTGAGCGCGAAAGGAAACCCCAAGTATTTGAAAAGAGCCAGGCCCTCGGCCTTGTTTTTAGCAGTGGTGGTTAGACAGACTTCCAGGCCATGGATATTTTCTACCTCGTCAGGGTTGATTTCCGGGAAGGGCAGGTGTTCGCGAAAGCCGATGGATAAATTACCTTTTTGATCAATGCTCTTTTTATTCAGGCCGCGGAAATCACGGACTGAAGGCAAGGTCAAGCTGGCCAGCTTATCAATGAATTCATACATTCTTTCTTGGTGCAGGGTGACTTTGGCGCCGATAATCTGGTTTTCTCTGGTTTTAAAAGAAGAAATGGATTTTTTTGCTTTGGTGAAAACCGGTTTTTGCCCGCTGATTCTGGCGAGGGTGCGCCCAACCGTTTCTTGAAATTTTGCTTCGCTTTTGGCGCTTGGGATGCCGACATTTAGGGTTACTTTGGTAATCTTGGGGACGGCCAGACGATTGTCATAATCAAAATCAGCCTCCAATTTCGGCACCACTTCATCTAAATATTTTTTATAAAGTCTGTTCATAAAATTAATAAATTTAATAGTTTCTAGACGGCTGATTGACATTTTTTGCAGATTCTCTGCTTGAGCGTCTTTTTTTTGAGATTGGTATTTTGGTTTTCCGCTATTTTATAACCAACCCGACTGGTCTGACCGCATTTTGGGCAAAGGAGCGCCACCCTGGAGATCGGGAGCGAGTAAGGGAACATAATTCTTTGTCCTTTTTCGCGTTCGTTTTTCGGTCGAATATGTTTGTACTTTAGATTCAAACCCTCAACTACCACTTTTCCCTCTCTCTCGCGCTGATTTTTACCGGCGATAACATGCAAGACCTTGCCGGTTTTGCCGCGGTCTTTGCCAGAAAGTATTTTTACCGTGTCGTTGATTTTTATCTTCATATTATTTTAAACTACGAAACTGCTGTTATAAAACCTCGGGAGCTAAAGAAATAATTTTGGCAAAACCCAGGGCGCGGAGTTCTCTGGCCACCGGTCCCAAAATGCGAGTGCCCTTGGGTTCTTTGTTTTTTTTGTCAATAATAACGGCGGCGTTGTCGTCAAAACGGATATAGGTGCCGCTTGGCCGGCTGACTTCTTTTCTAGTCCGAACAATGACAGCGTGAGCCACCGTCCCTTTTTTGATCTGGGTGTGAGGCTCGGCTTCTTTAACGGCCACGGTCACGATATCGCCAAGACGGGCGTATCTTTTTTTGTAGCCGCCGAGGACCCTGATGACCTGGAGTTTTTTAGCGCCGGAATTATCGGCTACCCTAAGCATGGAACGATGTTGAACCATAAAAAGATTAGTTATTTTGAGCATCTAGGACGCGCCATTTTTTATCTTTGGAAAGCGGGCGGCATTCAATAAAACTGACCTTGTCGCCAACCTTCCGTTGACCTTTTTCATCGTGGACTTTGTAGTGTCGACTGGTTTTGTAATGTTTCTGGTATTTGGGATGAAGCTTGGTTCTGGCCACGGCCACCACAATGGTTTTTGCCATTTTAGCAGAGACCACCTGGCCAGTCAAAACTCTTTTTCGTTTTTTTTCTTGCTTAGTCATAAAATTAATTTATTTGCTTGCTGCTCGTTTGTCCCCGAAACCCTGATTGATGAAAGTGAGCAAACGGGCAATTTCTTTTTTTACGCTTTTAATTTCGTGAACTTTTTTCAATTGTCTTTGGGCAACCTTAAAACGCATAACTCGCAGACGGTTTCTTTTCTCGGCCAGCAGCTTTTTCAATTCATCAATGGATTGCGTTTTAAGTTCTTTGAGTGCCATATTATTTTTTGATAACCCTGGTCTTAACCGATAATTTATGGCCGGCCATAATCAGAGCTTCTTTGGCTTGGCTTTCCGGAATGCCGAATATTTCAAAAAGGACATGACCCGGTAAAACGGCAAAAACATAATGGTCAACGGCTCCCTTGCCTTTACCCATAGGGACTTCCGAACCCTTGCTCGTAACTGGCTTGTCCGGAAAAATTCTAGTCCAGACCTGCCCGCCCTTTCTGATGTATCTGACCAGCACGCGGCGGGCGGCTTCAATCTGGCGAGCCGTGACCCATTTGGCTTCAGTTGACTTGAGGCCATAGTCGCCAAAAACAACCTCGGTCAAACGAGTAGCTTTGGTGCCGGAAGCGCCGGCTACTTTATGCCATTTTCTGTGTTTTACTTTTCTTGGAGCCAGCATAATTATTATTTGATATTATTGGCGGTATTAAAAACATCGCCTTTGTAAATCCAAACCTTTATGCCGATAGCGCCGTAAGTAGTATGGGCCGCGAGTCTGGCATAGTCAATATCGGCGCGCAGCGTGTGCAAAGGAATTTTACCCTCGGCCAGGGTCTCGCGCCTGGCGATTTCGGCGCCGCCAAGTCGGCCGGAACAATGTATTTTTACTCCCAAGCCGCCGGATTTCATCACCTGCTCAATGTATTTTTTCATGGTTTTGCGATGGGGAATTCTTTTTTCCAAATCCAGGGCGATGTTTTGCGCGATAATTCTGGCGGAAAGATTCGGCTTTGGGACTTCCTTGATATTAATTTGGATTTTAATTTTTTTATTCCTAACTATCTTTTTAGTAATGTGATTTTTCAACTCTTCAATAGAGGCGCCGCCCCTGCCGATAATGACGCCCGGTCTGGCGGTATTGATGTTTATTTCCAGGGTGTCGGCCGTGCGATCAATAACCACACTGTCAATGCTGGCTTCCTTGAGCTTACTTTCTAAAAATTTTCTGATTTTTACATCAGCTTCCAGTTTGGCAGCGTAGTTTTTCCCGGAAAACCATTTGGAATTCCAGGTGCCGGTGATGCCAATGCGGAAAATTTTGGGATTAACTTTTTGACCCATATGTTTTTTTAATCTTGTTTTAGTGAATTCCGCGTTGTTCTGTTGTGTTCCGCGCGGGTTCAGTGATAAAATTTTTTATCGCGGAACCAATACGGAAATAAGTGGAACTTAGGCGGAATTTTAACTTTGTAAATTTATAAAAATTAACCTGATTTTCGACTAAAAAATCTTTTTTTGCCTTTTTGGCCGTCTTTATGCCAGGCGGTTTTGGTTTTTATGCCCGATGATTTTCTGGCGCCGGAGTCCTTGTCTTCATCTAAAACCGATTCTTTGATTTCGTCAAGCGAATTGACAACCTTGGCAGTGGCGAGTTTTTCGTCTTTTTTCTCCGCGGTAATTTTATGGTCAGTCGTAGGTTTGATTTCTCCCAGCACAATCAAAACATGAGATGTTTCTTTTCTGATGCCGCTGGCGCGGCCAAAAGCCCTAGGCCGCCATCTTTTTAGGGCTGGTCCCTGATCCACTCTGATTTCTTTGATGAATAAATTTTCTTTTTTAAGCTGAAAGTTGTGTTCGCCGTTGGCAATGGCTGAATTCAGGAGCTTTAAAAGCGGGGTAGCGGCGAAATTTGGAGCAAACTGAAGATTGGTCCGGGCGCGCAAAACAGCCAAACCCCTAATTGAGTCCGCGACCAAGCGGACTTTTTTTGGCGATTGCCTGAAATATCTCAATTTGGCGTGAACTTCCATAATGGTTATTTTTTATCGTTTTTGGCCGGGGCGGGAGCGGCCGGCGCTGTTTTGGCAGCCGCGGCCTGTTCTTCTTCCCGTTGTTTTTTGCCACCGTGTTTGATGAATTTGCGCGTGAGGGAAAATTCTCCCAGTTTGTGTCCGACCATGTTTTCTATAACAAAAACAGGCAGATGCTGTTTGCCGTTGTGAACGCCAAAAGTAAAGCCAACCATTTCCGGGGTGATGGTGCAGTCCCTTGACCAGGTTTTGACAACACCAACTTCGGTCGGTTTTTTATTGGCGATCTTTTTTAATAATTTGTGATCCACATAAGGACCTTTTTTGAGCGAACGACTCATATGTTTTATTTTTACGACTTATAATTCTTTGCGGTTTCTTTTTCTTCTTGCGATTATTAGTTTGCTTGACCATTTTTTTGGTTTTCTGGTTTTGACTCCGAGGGCGTGCTTGCCCCAGAGGGTTTTGGGATAAGGCATGCCAATGGGATGCCGTCCTTCGCCGCCGCCGTGCGGGTGGTCGCAAGGGTTCATGGCTTTACCTCTGACGGTTGGCCTAACGCCTTTATGCCTCATGCGGCCGGCTTTGCCGTAACGGACCAAGCCGTGGTCGGGATTGGAAACTTGTCCGATGGTGGCCAAACATTCTTTTTTAACCAGACGGATTTCGCCAGAAGGCATTTTTAGTTGAGCGTACGGCCCTTCAATGGCTTGGACAAAAATACCATTGCCGGCGGAGCGAGCGATAACGGCGCCCTTATCCGGCTCAAGCTCTACATTATGAACCATAACGCCGAGGGGAATAAATTTCAAAGGCATGCAGTTGCCGATTTTGACATCAATTTTTTCTTTAGACGAAATAATCTCGTCGTCAATTTTCATACCGTCAGCAGCCAAAATATATGATTTAACGCCATTCGGATAAACAATCAGGGCGAGCCTGGCAGAACGGTTGGGATCGTATTCAATAGATAAAACTTTGGCTGTCTGGCCGAAAAGATGTCTTTTAAAGTCAACGATTCTGATTCTTCTTTTAGCGCCGCCGCCGCGATGGCGAACCGTAATCTGGCCGCTTTGATTGCGACCGCCCGATTGTTTTTTGGGCCGGGTTAGTTTTTTTTCCGGCCTCTTTTTGGTCAAATCAGAAGAAAGCACAATGGAGGTTTTGCGTCTGGCCGGGGTGGTTGGATTGTAGAGTTTGATGGCCATAATGATTAGTTTTCGTAGACATCAATTTTTGCGTCTTTGGGCACAACGACCAGCGCTTTTTTCCAAGCCTTCAAGTAACCGGAGGTGTTTTTGCCGGTGCGAACTTTTTTGCCCTGATGGCGGATAATGCGAATTTTTATTGGCTTGACATTATAAATTTCTTGGATAGCTTTTTTAATGGCTGTTTTGGTGGCGTTCAGACTTACCGCGAAAACATATTGGCCATAACCGGTCAACATAGTGGATTTTTCAGTCATTAAGGGATAAAGCAGATTTTTATAAGCTAAAACTCCGGCGCTCGCAGGCTTTTTGAGATTGCTTTCCGGTTCAGTTTTGGCTGCTGTTTTTTTAAGCTCATCTTTAAGCTGGCCCACTGGTTTGACCGAGTCGGTTTTTTGTTCCGGTTTCTTTTTTTTAAAATTAAAAATAGACATAGGACAAGAAATCAAGCCCGCCAATTACCAAAATAGATTATTCTAGTGCGTGGAAGGCGGGTCGCCCGAAGGGCGAAAAGCAAAGAATTATTTATTAGTTAAGTAGGTTTTTTCTATGACCGGCAAGCTGTCTTCCAACATTAACAGATTTTTATAGTGAAGCAAATCCACGACATTCAAGGAATTAGCTCCAATTATTTTGACGCCGGGGATATTGCGTCCAGTCTTGGACAAACGGCTGACATTTTCGCTGGCAACAACCAATAAAGAAAGCGAATAATCTTTTAGATTTTTCTTTTCAGCGGGTTTGGTTTTTTTTGAGTCAACGGTTCCAGTTTTCTTTTCCTTTAGGTTCAAAATGTTTTTTAGGTTTAAAATTATTTTAGCGAATTCTTTGGTTTTGGTTTCAGTCAATTCTAACTTATCCAAGAGCATCAGGGTTTTCTGTTTTGCTTTGTCTGAAAGGCAGGAAAAAAGAGCGGCCTTTTTCATTTTCTTGTTGATTTTTTGTGAAAAATTGCGGGTGTTTCTCGGGCCGAAAGTGACGCCGCCGCCTTTCCAGAGCGGGGAACGAATGGAACCGTGGCGAGCACGACCGGTGCCTTTTTGCCGCCAAGGCTTTTTGCCGCCGCCGCGGACTTCGCCCTTGTTTTTGGTATGGGCGATGGCCACTCTCGCATTGGCCAATTGAGCGACAGCCACTTGGTGAATGAGCGGTTCGTTGATCTTCACTTCAAACACGGTCGGATTGAGTTTTACTTCCTTGACGACTTCGCCTATTTGATTGTGAACTTTGTAATTCATTGGCTAAGTAAAATTTAAAGAATCAGTCGTGGAATCAAATCTTCAGACTGGTTTTTCAATATTAAGTTCGCCCGGACAGGTGATCATAAGCAGTCCATTTTTGGCGCCGGGAACGGCGCCTTTGACATAAAGCAGATTTTTTTCTTTGTCAATTTGAGCGATGGTCAGATTTTTCACGGAAATTCTTTTGGCGCCCATGTGGCCGGGCATGCGGACACCGGGGAAAACTCTGGCTGGTTCGCAAGGCCCGATTGAACCGGAAGTGCGGACCTGGTCTTTGGTGCCGTGTGTGCTGTCGTGGCCGTGGAAATGATGTCTTTTGACAACGCCTTGAAAACCTTTACCCTTGGAAAAACCGGTTATTTTCACCTTTTCGCCAATGGTAAAAGCGTCAACTTTTATCAGATCGCCATGATTTAAGCTGATTGGTTCATCAGCGCGAAATTCTTTTATATATTGCAAACTACCAAGACCCTTGGTTTGTCCAAGAGCCCTTTTGCCCAGCTTTTTTTTGCCAGGCATACCAATAACAGTGGCATTATAGCCGTCTTTATCAGTTTTGGTTTTAACCCTTATTACCGAGCAGGGAGCGGCTTTTATAACGGTGACCGGGACAGCGACGCCGTCGGCCGTAAAAATTTGGGTCATGCCGTTTTTTTGTCCAAGAATAAATTTCATAAGTATAAAAAAATCTGGCTATAACAAACCAGATATAAAACATCACAGCAAGCTTGGTTTTATAAGATCTTTTACCTGGTTTATCGTTCAATTAATCAATAAATAAGAACAGACAAATGGTTTCCCGACAAGGGATCTTATTTGGGTTCCTAATTGATTATTATTTAGGACTTTCCCGTTTGCCAGTTTTTTCATACTGCCTTTAGGCAGGTTTACTAGAAAAATTAGGACAAAACGGATTATTCCGCATTTCACCAAGATTCTGGACAGATAGTTGTTTTTAATCAAATAATCCACGGGAGAGAGTAATTGGAGCGACCAATGAGGCCGTTTGGTATTGTACCAGATCAGATAATCCATCATTCTATGATTGAATTTATCAGTTTCTTTCAACCCCATCAAGTGCTGGTCTATAAACTCATCTTGGATAGTCCGATTGTATTTTTCAATATGTCCATTAAGGAATGGCTTTGATGGATAATTCCAGAAATGAATAATGCTTTTTGTTTTTAGATATCCTTTAAAGTGCTGATGGAACTCTGAACCATTATCAGTTTGCACGCGTCTTATTTGATACGGGAATACTTGCTCTAATTTCTGAAAAAAGTCCCTGGCATTTTGGCTATTGGCTCTTTGGTAGCTCCAAGCAAAGGTATATCTGGTATTAACGTCTACCGCGGTTAGAATATACCGTTTAATCCCCCAGTCAAATTTGACAATGGTGTCAATTTCAATCAGATCACCAAGATCATCTGATGTAAAATCCTTGGGTTTCCTTAATTTTTTAGTTCTTTTAATCGTTTTAACCTTGCCAAAGTGCGATACTTTCTGCCGGTGATGGTAAATACGTTTGTCTTTGATTGTTCTGCCAATGGTGGAAGCTGATATGGTATTAAGATTATTCTCCTGGCAGAACTGATTTAGGAATATTTTGACTTTATCTTTACCCATATTCGGGCACACGTCCAGCCGGAGCCGTCTAATCTCGGCTATGATCCTACAGTCAATTATTCTTTTCCTTCGCCTGATCGGGGCTTGCGAGCCCGGGTCAAGGCTGGCCATGACATAGCCTGAATCACGATACAGCTTCCACCAACCATAAAGTGTAGAACGGCTGGCACCGTAGGCGTCTTTAGCGGCCTTGAGGCCGTACTTACGCCAGAACAGTAAAATCTTATGTCTAGTTTCTGCTTTGGTAGTTATCATATGATTATGCTTAATCGCATAATCATACAACATTTTACTGCCTTTTATCCATTTAAACTTGTAAATTATCTTCATTTATGACTCCTTTGGAGTCCGAAATGTATCTGAACTTATTCAATGGTTTGCTGAATTTATCTTGAGCCCGCGAGAGATTCCATGGTTGGCGGAACCTTAGGCGGGATCCCTCACCCGAACTTAAACGGGTTCGGGATAAATTGATTTTTACATTTTTATTTCAATGTCCACGCCGCTTGGCAAGGCCAGGTTGGTCAGGTCGTTTATGGTCGTGCTTTTTGGCTCGTAGATATCTATCAGTCTTTTGTGCACCCTCATTTCAAACTGATCTCTTGCGTCTTTGTGAACGAAGGTAGAGCGATTGACGGTATATTTGGTTTTTTCCGTGGGTAAAGGCACTGGTCCCTTGATTTGAGCATGGCTTTTTTTGGCAGTATCAATGATGGTTTTGGTCGCGCGGTCAATTATCTTATGATCAAAAGCTTTGACCTTGATTCTAATCTTCGGTTTTACTTCATTGTCCCCTGAAGCAGCCTTGTTGTTTTTATTTTTGGAAATACCAGCCATAGTGAATAATGTGATTAGCAGACAATCCAACCCCGCTCTTCGCGAAGGGCGGGGTGACGACTATTTGGTAACTTTTGTGACCACGCCGGCGCCAACGGTTTTGCCACCCTCGCGGATAGCAAATCGCTGTTGCTCTTCCAGAGCCACGGCATGGATCAATTTTATTTTTAATTTGATGGTGTCGCCAGGCATGACCATTTCGGTGCCTTCCGGCAATTCTATTTCACCGGTAACATCAGTGGTGCGAATATAAAATTGCGGCTTGTATCCTTTAAAGAAAGGAGTATGACGGCCACCCTCTTCTTTATTCAAGATGTAGACTTCGCTGTCAAATTCGGTATGAGGAGTAACCGTGCCTGGTTTGGCTAAAACCTGACCTCTGGCTACATCTTCTTTTTTGGTACCGCGCAGAAGCAGACCGGCATTGTCGCCGGCGCGACCCTCGTCCAATTGTTTATTAAACATTTCAATGCCGGTAATGACTGTTTTTTGCGTGTCTCTAAGACCGATGATTTCCACTTCTTCATTGAGTTTAACAGTGCCTCTTTCAATTCTGCCTGTAACGACAGTGCCGCGGCCCTCAATAGAGAAGATGTCTTCAATCGGCATCAGGAACGGTTTGTCAACATTCCTGACCGGTTCAGGGATGTATTCATCTAATTGCTTCAATAATTCGGCGATGGGTTTGCAATTTTCATCGTCTTTGTTGCCGGCTTGGGCGGCTTCTAGGGCTTTCAGGGCAGAGCCTCTAATAATTGGGGTGGTGTCGCCCGGGAAGTTATATTTTTTCAAAAGATCGCGGATTTCTTCTTCCACAAGGTCAATCAATTCTTTGTCGTCAACCTGGTCAATTTTGTTTAAAAAGACCAGAATATAAGGGACGCCGACCTGATAGGCCAAAAGAATGTGCTCTCTGGTTTGAGGCATCGGACCGTCAGCCGCCGAAACCACTAAGACAGCGCCATCCATCTGCGCGGCGCCGGTAATCATATTTTTGACATAATCGGCGTGGCCGGGACAGTCAATGTGAGCATAATGCCTTTTTTTGGTTTCGTATTCTACATGGGTAGTAGAAATAGTGATCCCGCGTTCCCGCTCTTCCGGAGCATTATCAATTTGGTCCACTGATTTTGCTTGGGCCGTACCGCCAATCGCCTTGATATAGGCAAGGATGGCGGCGGTAAGGGTGGTTTTGCCGTGGTCAACGTGGCCGATGGTGCCGACATTGACATGGGGCTTGGTTCTTTCAAATTTACCAGCCATAGTTATAGAGTGTTTTAGCAGCCCCCTTGCTGCTCCCGCGGTCGCGGGAGAAAGGAAGGGGTTATATACCAGCTGCTAAAGTTAATTTATTAATAAATTTTTAAAATACGCCCAACGCCAGAAAGCTCGTGATTTTCTGGGCTGAACTTTTTTCCTACATTAGTCTGACTGCAAAGTAATTATAGTATATCAATTTTTGAAAATATGTCAAATTAGCGATTGCTACCCGTTTGCTTTATTTGTTTTTTTAAGCTAAGATTATAGATGTATGGCTCAATTTCAAGACAATAAAAAAAAGGAAAGTATCAGTAATTACAATACTTTTAAGGTTTTCCAGGATATTTATGGGGGAGAAGCTGGCGAGGAAAATTATTGGATGATCAAGCCGCCAGTAAAGAAAGCCAGTCTTGGATTTTGGGCCAGCCTTTTTATCTTTATCTTTATTTTATCCGCGGTCGGGTTTGGAATTTACCCAATCTTATCCTATATATTAAAGACGCCTTATCCGTTGCTTGTGATAGCGGAAGATTCAATGAGGCCGGTGATAGAAAAAAACGATTTGATTTTGGTGCGCGGAGTGGTGAACAAAGAAGAAATTAAACCGAATGACTTGGTGGTTTACGCGCAGATTGTCAACGACAATCAGACCTTGACAGTGCAGAGGGTGGTGGGGGTTGATAAGGCCAGAGGACAGATGACGGTTAGAAGCGAAGCCGCGGAGGCAGTTGGGACGACGATAGAAAATAAACAAGTGGTGGGCAAGGTGGTGGGAGAAGATAAGCCGGTCAAATTGTCATTTATCGGTAAGGTTGTCAGTTATTTGGCGGGAAAGTGAGGAACACGGCCCGCCAATTTCCCAAGTGGATTATTATTGTGAGTGGAAGGCGGGTCAGCCTAAGGCTGAAAAACAGTAATCAGCAATCAGAAATCAGGAAGGAATGAAGTGAAGGGTTGAATGGAATACGCGGCGCGGCTGTCATTCTCCGGCTTGACCGGAGAATCCAGACAAATAAACAAAAAGAAAAAGAATTAGTTGTTGGGTGATAAAAACATTAAAGTAATATTTATAAATTAAATAAAAATTTATGGGAGACGAATATGGCGTTAGGCCCGGTGATTATGTGAAAGAGCTTGAGGAGGCAGAAACAGTGGAAGGAAAAAAATGGACAAAAGAAACCGCGCAACAGGAATGGTTTGATAAATTTCAGATAAGAAAGACTATTGATTGGCAGGGTCTTTTAGAGACAGACCTGGAAAAAGCCAGAAACGCTTTACAATATGTGATTGACAATAGAGATCATTTTCCCCAGTATGATAATGGCTGGATGTTTGACAGGAAAAAAGAATTGAGCCAGCAAGAATGGTTTGATAAATTTCAGATAAGAAAGACGGTGAATTGGCAGGCATTGTTAGCGTCGGATATAGATAAAGCCAGGGAAGCTTTACAGCATGTGACTAACAACAGGGAACATTTTCCCCAGTATAATGATGAATGGCTGACTGATAGGCAAAGAGAATTGGCGGCAGCGGAGAGGAAATAGATAACATGCAATGACAAAAGATCGCCGTTTTATAATTCGCAGTAGTTTATCGCTCCAAATGCTCGCATTCTATTATTATTTAAAATTTTATGTCACAGGAAAAAGAGATAACAAAAATGGAAAAACTGATATCGCTTGGCAAGCGACGGGGTTTTATTTTTCAGTCGTCGGAAATTTATGGCGGGTTTGGGAGTTGTTATGATTACGGTCCGTTGGGAGTGGCGTTGGCGAATAACATCAAAAAGGCTTGGTGGCAAGCGATGGTGCAAGCAAGAGATGACATAGTGGGGCTGGACAGCGCGATTATTATGCATCCGAAGGTCTGGGAAGCGTCGGGCCATGTGGAGAGTTTTTCCGATCCTCTTGTGGATTGCAAACAATGCAAGAAAAGATTTAGAGCGGATCATTTATTGGAAGTGGCCAGTATGAAACCGGATCTGGACGCGCGCAAAGAAGCGCCGAAAAGCACTAAAGATATTATTTGTCCGGAATGCGGCGGAGCATTAACCGAGCCGAGAAATTTTAATTTGCTTATGAAGACCTATATCGGCGCGGTTGAAGACGAGGGCTCGTTGGCATACTTAAGAGGCGAGACCTGCCAGGGGATTTATGTGAATTTTAAAAATATTTTGGATAGCGCTAGACAAAAATTGCCTTTTGGCATCGCGCAAGTCGGCAAAGCTTTTCGCAATGAAATCACGCCGGGTAATTATATTTTTCGGACGCGCGAATTTGAGCAGATGGAAATGCAATTTTTCGTCAATCCCAAAGAAGTGGACAAATGGTATGACTATTGGCGGGAGAAAAGAATGAACTGGTATAAGGATTTGGGCATGAAGGACGAATTTGTCCGCTGGCGGCAGCACACGAAAGAAGAATTGGCGCACTATGCCAAAGAGGCGTGGGACATACAATTTGACGCGCCATTCGGCGGTTGGCAGGAACTGGCCGGGGTGCATAACCGCGGCGATTGGGATTTGAGCCGTCATAGGAAATACTCCGGAGTGGATTTGAGTTATACCGACCCCGTGACCAATGAAAAATATATTCCTTATATTGTGGAAACTTCTGATGGCGTTGGTCGGGCGATGCTGGCATTTTTGCTCAATGGTTATGAGGAAGTAGAAACTCGTTCGGGTGATGAAGAATCCAAACATGGAAAAGAAGTGGTTTTGCATTTGCATAAAAGTTTGGCGCCGATCAAGGTAGCGGTTTTGCCGCTCTCCAAAAAGCCGGAGCTACAAAAAACAGCGCACGAGATCAAAGACAGTTTGGCGGAAAATTGGATGACGCAATATGATGAGACCGGTTCCATAGGCAAGCGCTATCGCCGGCAAGACGAGATCGGCACGCCGTATTGTGTGACCGTGGATTTTGAGACAGCCAATGACAAGAAAGTGACAGTGAGGGATATTGAGACGATGGGGCAGGAGAGGGTAGCGATTGGGGATTTGAAGGAGTATGTGGAGGAGAAACTGGGGAAGTAGGAATTATTCTAATTATTCTAATTAACCTAATTATTCTAATAAATTTCTAATTTTTAATTCCTAATAAAATTCCAAATTCTAAATTACAATATTTAAACGAGAGGATAGATTAGTTTAGGAAAAAGATGATGGGCAGTTATTGCCCCGCCTCTTTGAGGAGGGGGTAGGGGGTGGTGGGAACAAAACTGAACCAACGGAAGGACTCCGACGGGGAGGAGGGATTATTCAAAAAGGAAACCTGCCTAAAGGCAGTTAGAAATTATTATTCAAACGCCTTTTAGGGCGGTTTAGTTGAAAATTAGGAATTGAAAATTGCAGATGTCCAATACGATTTTAACCCATTACGCTAAAAAATTAGAGCTCAACCAGAAAGCGGATAGGTTTTTGGCGGGGATAATTAAGGAATCAGGATTCGCGTCGGAGAAAGAAATCTGGCGCGGTTTGATTCTAGGCGACAAGAAAAAAGCGGGCAGCGTTATTTATGCCGGCAGATATAAAAACAAGCCGGCGGTTTTGAAAATTCAGCATTTAAAACCGGTTATTGATGAGCCGGAAATTATCAGAAAATTTTATCAACATAGTAAAAGCAGAAAAGTTTTTGCGCCCAAAATTTATTTTGACCGGCCGTGGAATAGGAGCAGGGGATATGGATATTTTATCAGTGAATTGATTGAGGGGGAAAACATTAAAACATTAAAGCATAAAAACATTAAAGCAAAGGACGAAACAAGAGAATTTTGCCGGTTTTATGAAGACTATAAAACAAATATCAAAACCAAACCGGGCTGGTGGTCGAGAAGAGCGGCAGAAAAAGATACGGTAATTTTTAATTTGAAAAGATTGGAGAATTGGCTTAAAATTGTGAAAGCGGCAAGATTATTAAAACCGGAATTTTACCAACCCAAAGTGGATATTTACAAAAAGATAATTAAAAAATACGCGGCTAATCAGCCGATGGAATTTACGCATGGGCATTTGTCAGCGCATGACATTATAAAAACAAAGCAAGGGAAATATTATCTGATGTCCAATTTTTTGTGGAGCTACCGGCCAAAATGGTATGATCTGGCGTTTAACTTGTGGGTCAATATTAATGGCTTGCCAGAAATGAGCTATAATGAAGTGGATAGATATATTGAGAGATGGCTGGAAAATTATAATGAAATTAAGACGGTAACAAAGGATAAAAATTTTGAGCGATATTTCTGGTTGAATTTATTGGAACGAGCGCTAGGGTCAATACTCGTGGATTTTGGTTCGGTCAGGTATCCGGTGGAGAAAAGGGCGATGGCGAGGGTTAATTTCAAGAGATGGGAATATATTTTTGGGGAGATAGCAAACAAATTCAAAATGTAAAAATCAAAAATAAAAATGACAATTCAAAATTGAAAATTAGAAATTATTTTAAAATTTAGAATTTAAAATTTAAAATTGTTCAGTTATGTATAAACTATCAGTTTTGAAAAACGGCATAAAAATAATCACCCACAATATGCCCGCGGCACACGGGGTGACGACTGGCGTATTTTTTGGCGCGGGCTCGCGTTATGAAAGAGAAAAAATAGCCGGCGCGTCTCATTTTTTAGAGCACATGTTTTTTAAAGGTACCAAAAACAGACCGGAACCGTCGGATATTGCCAGAAGCATTGAAGGGGTGGGCGGATATTTGAACGCCGCCACCAGCCAAGACCATACTTTTTATTATAACCGCGTGCCAAAGGCGCACGGCAAAATGGCTTTTGAGGTTTTGGCTGATATGATGAATAATTCTTTGTTTAATGAAAAAGCGCTGGACCGGGAAAGGGGAGTGATTTTGGAAGAGTTGAATATGTTTTTGGACACGCCAATGAGATACATTTATGATTTGACGATGAATTTGGTGTTTTCCGGCAGTACCTTGGGGCGCGATATTATTGGCGCAAAAAAAAGCATTTTGAAAATAAAGCGGCAAGATCTGATTGATTATGTCAAAGGATTTTATCAACCGCAAAAAATGGCCATCGCCATCGCCGGAAATATCAATCAGCATGGGGCGATAAGAGAAGCGGAAAAATTTTTCGGTCATCTTAAAAAAAACAAGCAGCCGATTTATAAAAAAGTACCGAGCGAGCGCCAGGGTCCAGGAATTTTAATTCATAATAAAAAAACCGATCAGGCGCATTTGTCCCTGGCGGTCAGGGCGTTGCCGTACAATCACCAGGAGCTGCCGACCCTGACAGTTTTGGATACAATACTTGGCACTGGCATGAGCTCCAGACTGTTTTTGAATATCAGAGAAAAGCTGGGCTTGTGCTATTACATCAATTCCTCCACGGAAGAATTTGAAGATGCCGGAATTTTTGCTATCAATTCCGGTTTGAATACTGATAAAATTGAGTTGGCGGTGGCGCGCATTTGGGATGAATTAAAAAAAATCAGCACGGTTTTGATCGCCAAAAGAGAGCTGGACGAAGCTAAGGAATATTTGCGCGGCAGCATCAGCTTGGAAGTGGACAATACCGATAATATGGCCATGTGGTATGGCATACAGGGGCTTTTCGCCAAAAAAATAAAGACGCCGGCCGAGAAAGTGGCGGAATTGTTGAAGGTTTCGGAAAGTGATATAATGAAATTAGCAAAAAAACTGTTTAAAAGAGAGCAGCTGAATCTGGCTGTGATTGGGCCTTTCCAAAAGCGGGACAAAAATAGATTTTTAAAACTTTTAAAATAAATAAACATATGCCGACAAAAATTAGCGCCTCGCCCGTGATTTCATACCAGTCTATCATGAGGGTGATCGTGGTCTTATTCATTTTATTTTTTGTCTATCTGATCAGGGATATTTTGGCTTTGCTATTCGTGTCCATCATTTTCGCGGCGGCGGTGGACCCGTGGGTGGACTGGCTCAAAAAATACAAGATGCCGAGAGCAATTTCCATTTTGATGATTTATTTGATTTTATTGGCGGTGTTTAGCCTGATAATAGTGATGCTCGTGCCGGCGATGGCTGATCAGATTGTGCAGATTGTTTCCAATATTCCGGATTATTACGAAAAGATTTCCGTTGGCATTCATTCTTTGCAAGAAAAAAATAGTGGTGGTCTGACGACGGTGAGCAGCGATTCCGTGGTTTCAACCCTGCAAACCTTGAGTACGACTTTGGCGCAGGCGACCAAGAGTATTTTTGTGACCGTAACCAGTATTTTCGGCGGCATACTTTCTTTGTTTGTGGTGTTGGTGATGACTTTTTACATTACGGTGGAAGAAGACGGTTTGAAAAAATTCGTAAAATTTTTAGTGCCGGCGAGACAGAGATCGTATGCCATGGATTTGGTTGACAGGATGGAGTCAAAAGTCGGTTTGTGGCTGCGCGGACAATTACTCTTGTGCTTCATTGTCGGGATAATGGTTTATTTCGGACTTTTGTTTCTGGGAGTGGAATACGCTCTGCTTTTGGCGCTGGTGGCTGGGATTCTGGAAATTATTCCTTATTTTGGGCCGTGGCTGTCTGGCCTGATCGCGGTGCTGGTGGTGTCTTCCGATTCCTGGACAAAAATTTTATTCGTGGCTATTTTGTATTTCGCGGTTCAGCAATTGGAAAATCAGGTAATTGTGCCAAAGATAATGCAGAAGGTAGTGGGGCTAAATCCGATCATCGTGATTATGGTGATTTTGATCGGCGCCAAACTGGGCGGCGTGGTCGGCGGGCTATTGGGCGTGCCGGTCGCGGCGGCGATTAGCGTGTATTTTGAAGATATTTTAAAAGATAAACAGGCGGTGGTGGAAGAGAAAAATTAAATTTATAATATTGCGGCGTGGCGCAGTCAAATTATAATTAAATTTATTATTATGAATGACAATAAACAATCAGACAAATGGGAGATGAATTCAATAGAGGATTACCGAGGTGGTTCTTCTAAAGATGAGATACGGCCGGAAGTACATTCCGATAGTGATGAGGTAGCATTTAGTGTTGATTTCACCGGAGATAATCCTAAAGCGCAGGCAGTGGAAAAGACGCTTCAGCCTGACACCAGAGGTTTTTTCGGCAAGATATGTGAGAAAGTTTTGGGTAAAGACGCGGCTGACCGGCTTTTGATCTTCCAAAAGGAAATAGGCCAGGGGTGGGCAGAGAAGAAGGTGACTAAAGCGGAAGAAGCTGTGGGTGAAGCCTCGGGTAAAGCAAAGGATGCCGCGCAGGTTGTTGAAAAACGAGAAACTGATGCCGCTAAATACCAAGAAGGCAAGGAAGCTTTCAGACACGCTGGCAAATAAGGAAATGAGAGTTCAAGAATATGAAGAAGTAATTGACGGAGCTAAACATAATCTTGATGGCCGGTTGGCGGAGAAAATGGAGGTCAATAACAAGGCACTGGCGGAGAGGACAGCGTGTGTTGAAAAAAATAGATTTCAGGCCGCGGAAAATAGCAGTAAGATGAAAGGATTAAGGGAACAAAGGATGGGAGTTGAGACTTTGATGAAAGCTGGATTAGAAGGGGCGATACTAAAAGATGCCAGGGCAACAATCGCTGGTTTGCAAAAGCGGATTGATGAGCTGGACGCATTGAATGATGATCTTGGTAAACAGAACGGAAAGATAGGTAAAGAAATGGGTAAGTTTTCGCAAGATAATCAAAAATTGCAGGGCAAGCGAGACAAACTTTTCCCGTCGATAAAAGAAAAGGCATGGAAAGAGAAGGCAGCAGCGGGGGATCAAAGGGAAGGTAAAGATAGAGGGGTGGCGTCAATTAGTGCTAGCGTTGATGATTATGGTCGGGTAGTGATGGACAGGATAAATGGAGGCAAAGTAGTTTTGGATGGGGAGAGATTAATAGTGATAGCTGGCAATGGTAATGCGACAGAGAATCAAGGAGAAGAGATAACAGACGAGGAATTAAATGTTTTTATGGGGGACGGAAGCGTGTCCGAACTTTTAAACGCGGGAGCACATTTAAGCCAGGGAATTATTCAGAGAATGCAAGCAATAGAGGAAAAAAGAAGACTGGATCAGAATCGGCCCGAAGATGCGGTCGATTCTCACAGTGAACCAGCAGCCGAGATCAAGGGAGAGAAAGCCAAAAAACATAATTTGGAGGAGATAGTGAGTAAGTGGAATAGATATGTTAATGAAGATATGCCTGAACATGATAAAGTTAAATACAAGATTAGGTTAGACAAAGCAAAGGATGATCCCCAAAGGCTATTAGGCGGCTCTGACGCAGTGACTAGGGAGCTGAAAAAACGGTTGGCCAAGAAGTTTAAAACAGATTCGGCTAAATTAGATAAAGATATTATTAATAAGGTTTATAATTTTTTGAGAGAGTTAAATGAGGGCAAGTTGAACTATTAAAATTTATATGAAACAAGACCAAAATTTTCAAAATATCTTGGGCCAAGCGCAGCAGGCGGTTGACGATGCCAACTCCGCGGTGATCGCATCCAAGAAAATTCTAGAAGACAATGAAAAAAAATTGGCGGCTGACAGGCTGGCTTACGATAAAGCGCAGGCAAAAATTGACAAGGCCATCAAGGCGGATGCTGATGATTTGACGCTGAAGACCTTGCAGTTTTTGAAGGCGATGGAATAGCCGCGCGGTTTGACAAAATTGGCCAACAGGCTACAATAAGAACATATGAGCAAACTGACCAACAGCGGTGATAATAATAATAATAATAATCTTTGGCGGGTTGGTTAGTTTTTGATAAGGAAGAATCAACCAACCCGCTTTAAAAAAGCGGGTTTTTAGATTCACTTTTCGGCTCCGGGGTAGTTCAGCGGCCCCGCGCCAAAATTCTGGGGTAGTTTAATGGTAAAACGCTTGACTGTTAATCAAGTTAGTGGAGGTTCGATTCCTCCCCCCAGAGTTTTGGTGCGGGGTAACGCAGATGCCGTTTCGCACTGGCGGGACTCCCAGAGCCAAGAGGTGAATTTTTCGTTTAATATTTTTTGGGAAAGAATTAAGGACAGTCCTTAAAATTTCCAAAGGGACTGTCCTTCTTTAAATTCCTAGCAATAAAGGCGACATTCCGGAATGTCGCCTTTGGGTTTAATTTGTTAATTTGAATTATTTAGGTTAAAATAAAAATACAATAATTTTTATGAAAATAGCAGTACTTGCGTCCGGCGGCGTGGACAGTTCGGTGGTCTTGAGGCTTCTTAAAGATCAGGGGCATAAGCTGACCGCGTTTTACATTAAAATCTGGATGGAGGATAAATTTTCTCATCTTGGCCAGTGCCCTTGGCAGGAAGATTTGAGCTATTTGGAAAAAGTTTGCCAGCAATTAAAGGTGCCTTTGGAAATCGTACCTTTACAAAAAGAATATTGGCAGAGAGTGGTGGCGGAAGCGATCAGGGAAGTCAAAGCCGGACGCACGCCGAATCCGGATATTTTGTGCAATCAGTTTATAAAGTTCGGCGTATTTTATGATTACATAGGCAAAGGATTTGATAAGGTGGCTACGGGGCATTACGCGCAAACAGAAGAGAAAAATGGGATTTTTTATTTAAAAAGATCACCAGACAAGATCAAAGATCAGACTTATTTTTTGGCGCGGTTGAATCAGACGCAATTGTCGCGGATTCTTTTCCCGATTGGCGGCTATAAAAAAGAGGAGGTTAGAAGATTG
The DNA here is from genome assembly GCA_000998185.1 of Candidatus Kuenenbacteria bacterium GW2011_GWA2_42_15. Lineage (GTDB taxonomy): Bacteria > Patescibacteriota > Patescibacteriia > UBA2196 > GWA2-42-15 > GWA2-42-15. The sequence goes on from LCCW01000033.1 coordinate 19,705, forward strand.
GCGGAAAAATATGATCTACCAAATAAAAATCGGAAGGACAGCCAGGGAATTTGTTTTTTAGGCAAGATAAAATACAGAGATTTTTTGGAAGTGCATCTGGGCAAAAAGACCGGTGGAATTATCAACATCAAAACCGGTGCAAGGGTCGGAGCGCACGACGGTTTTTGGTATTACACAATTGGGCAAAGAAAAGATATAAAATTGTCGGGCGGGCCGTGGTATGTGGTGAAAAAAGATGTTAAGAAAAACATTATTTATATCGGGCTGGTCCATGATATTGTGGCCAAGAAAAAAGATTCTTTTATAGCGGGGGGTTGGAATTGGTTTAGCGGTCAGAGGCCAGTCAAAACCAAATTGCAGGTGAAAATCAGACATGCCGAAGGGTTTTACGATTGTCGTCTGGAGTTTAAGCCCAGGGGTAAGGTTTTAATCAAATTGGATAAAGCGGATCGGGGTATAGCGCCCGGACAATACGCGGTTTTTTACGATGGCGAATATTGCCTTGGCAGCGGGATAATAGAAAAATAATTATGAATGTCTGGCAAATTTTTTTCTTGTTAATTTTAAATCTGATTTTGCTGTCCATGCTTTTGTCTTCCATTTCTATGGCGCCTTTCGTGCCGGCGAAAAACAGGGATTTGGGGAGAATTATAAAAATGGCTGGATTGAAACAAGGCGAAGTTTTTTATGATCTTGGCTGCGGCAATGGTAAAGTCGTCTTTGCGGCCGGAGCGGCCGGCGCCAGAGCCATAGGCGTAGAGCTGTCTTTCCCGAATTATTTGATCTGTATAATAAGAAAATTATTCAAAAGGTCGCCGGGGGTTTCTTTTAAATTCGGTAATTTATATAAATATGGCTTGGCCGGGGCGGACATTGTTTATTTGTTTGGCACGCCGTCGGGCATTGATTCAAAATTAAAGAATAAATTAAAAAAAGAATTGAAGCCTGGAGCCAGGGTGGTTTCCTATGTTTTTGAAATAAAGGGCTGGCAGGCAACGACGATAGATAAACCTGATAAAAACAGGGTAGCTATATATTTGTATGTGGTTTGAGGTTGATATCCAAAAAGTATGGCCTAAAAAAGTTTAAAAGATGTTATAATATTTATATAGAAGCTATAATTTAAATTTAAAAAAATGTTTTTAAAAAAAGAGCGCAGTTTTCAAATAAAAATCGCTTATTTGGTTTCCAGGATATTTGAACCGTTCGCGTGGCTGGCGCTGGTCGGGCTGGCTGTTGTTTTTTCGCCGGAGCTTAATGGCTACAATCGCGTTTGGTGGACCGCTGGCTTAATATTTTTTTTGACGGGTCTGCCGCTCTTGACATTATTTTTGGCGCTGAAGAAGAGCAAGGTAAAGGATATAGATTTTACCAAAAGAGCAGAGCGCACGCCTTATATTTTGGTCATTTTGTTTTATTGGGCTTTGGGCCTGATTTTTACCTGGGGAGTGGGCGGGCCGAAGGTCATCATTAAAATTTTACTATTGGCATTTATCATCGGGCTGGTTGTTCTGATTGTTAATTTTTATTATAAAATCAGCAACCACGCGCTGGGTTTTACGGTGGCCAGCCTGCTTTTGAATGAATTTTACGATTGGCGTTATTTTTGGCTGTTGTTCTTTATACCGTTGATTTTTTGGTCGCGTTACGCGCAAAAAAAACATACCCTGGGGCAGTTGTTTTTGGGTACGGTTTTGGGAGTAGCCGGTTGGTTGTTGTGGAGGGGGATCAATTAAAATAAAGGCGAGATTCCGGAATCTCGCCTTTATAAATTTTTTTATTTGCAGATAACCTTGATGTCTATGATGACGGGATTTTCGTTCGGGTAAAAAAGGATGGGGTTCAGGTCTAGTTCTTTGATGGAGGGATTTTCAAGCGCCAATTCACAAACTTTTTTGACTTCTTTGGCAACGAGGGAAATATTTATTTTTTGTTTGGCCAACAGTTTGCCGATAAGAGAATTTTGAATTTTTTCTTTAAGGTATTTGAGATTACCCATGGGTGACAGAAATATTTTGGCATTGACGATTTCCGCAGTGATGCCGCCAACCCCGAGCATAATTATCGGACCGAAATTGTCGTCATGCTTGGCGCCGATAATCAGCTCAAGACCGGGCTTTGTCTGGGGTTGAACAATCAGATCGGTTTTGGGAAATTTTGAACGGAGAATCTTCATCGAGTCCAGGAGCTCGCTGGGATTTTTGATATTTTGAATCAGACCGCCGGCTTTGTTTTTGTGCAGTATTTTATCAGTGTCTATTTTTAAAACGGCGGGATAGTTGATTTTTTTTAGGTCGAGAGAGCTGATTCTCGGGGCAGGCAAGACATTTAGGCCGTATAATTTTCCAACATTCAAGGCTTCGCTGAAAAGCAAGACCGAACGGCCGCGGGTTTTTATTTCCTGAAGATAGCCGTTGCTTTTTCTTTGCCGCGCGGAATTTATTTTTATTTTTTCGGCAAAAGCGATGCTAGTGTTTTTTTTATTTTGCCAAAGATAATATTTTTCTATGGCCTTGATGGCATAAAGCGGATCGTGAAAATTGGCAAGCACTGTTTTTGAGGCCAAAAGAGGAGTGATGGAGTCTGACATAATCGTCGGGATTGCTGGAAAAGGACAATATGATTGGGCGCTGGCCACGGATTGCCAGATCGCCGGGGCGTTGGTTTGCGACTGGGCGGTGGCGATAACGATCAGTGAACCAATATTTTTATTTTTTGACAGTTCTTTGATTGCCGCGTCATAGTGAAGATTAGTGGCGTCCCCGCGCAAATCAAGCGGATTTGAGTAGGAGCCGGCATTGGGAAGTATTTTTTTAAAGGTATTTTTTTCAGATTCTGAAAATTCATAAAGATTCAGGATACTGCTTTTGACGACCGCGTCAGCGGCCATAATGCCCGGACCGCCGGCGTTGGTGACCAGGACGACGAGCTTGTTTTTCGGAGCTTTGAAATAGGAAAACATTTTGAGATAAGCAAAAAATTCGCTGATGCTTTGGGCCGAGACGCCGTTACAATCTTCAATGAGCGATTCGGCGATTTCTTCATCGCCGGCCATGGCGCCGGTATGGGAGACAATGGCGGCGCGCGTTTTAACGGTGGCGCCGGCTTTGATGATAACGATTGGTTTTGCTTTGGCGGTTTTTTTCAGGGCAGCCAAAAATTTCGCGCCGCGTTTGATGTTTTCCAGATAAACGCCGATGGCTTTGGTTTTTTTATCTGTGGCAAAATATTCCAAAAAGTCGGTTTCATCAAGCACGGTTTTGTTGCCGATAGTGACGATGGAGGAAAAGCCAAGGTTTTCTTTTTTGCCAAGATCAAGAGCGGCGGCGGCAAAAGCGCCTGACTGCGAGATCAGGCCGACATTGCCGGCCAGGAAATTGTTCGGGGCGAACGAAGCGTTAAGACCGTTTCCGGTATTGATGATGCCGAGACAGTTGGGGCCGATAATTTGCAAGCGGTATTTTTGAGCAATGGCCAAAATTTGTTTTTCCAGCTTTTGGCCCACCGGTCCGGCTTCGGAAAAACCGGCCGAGATGATGATGAAATTTTTTACGGCTTTTTTCGCAGTGGCGCATTCTATCAGAACAGCCGGGACCTTTTGCGCCGGGATGGCAATGATTGCCAAATCAATCGGGGCTTTGATTTCTTTGACTGACTGATAACATTTCAGATCCTTGATCTGGTTGTATTTGGGATTGATGGGATAAATTTCCCCTTTGTAGCCGGCGGTTAAAAGATTGTCAATCAAAATGCCGCCGATTTTTTCTTTTTTGACTGAAGCGCCGATAACGGCAACGGAAGCAGGATGAAAAATTTTTTTCATAAGTTTTATTTTAGATCAGCTTGAGTTTATTTTATAATTTTTTGAA
>LCCW01000034.1 GCA_000998185.1 Candidatus Kuenenbacteria bacterium GW2011_GWA2_42_15
TATAATACCAAAAGACCTCATTGGTCACTCAAATTACTCTCGCCTGTGGATTATTTACTTAAAAACAACTATCTGTCCAGAATGTGTTGGACTAATACATTTTCTTGTTTCTTTTGAATTTTTGTGCTATACTAACTGTGTAGCTAATTTTCTAGCTAACAAAAAACAACCCCATTGCATTAAACGATTCCCCAATCGCTTACAAAATATAAAATCCATAGCCAATAGATTTATATTAATAACCCTTACCACGGGGTTGTTTTTTAATTTGCCTAAATTCCGAGGATAAAAATCTTTTTCATTGCTAGAACTAAAACCCTTATTCGGTTCGTTCCTCATCTTAATCCCCGCCCTCCCTGCCAGTCAAGCTTTCTAACCATTTGCCAAACTCATTGTTTCTTGCCAGTCTACCTTCCTAATTCTCCCTATTCTCTTTAGCTTTTGTGCCTATCCGATATATCTTTTACCTTATCTTAAGTAATTTTTAATTTTTTTTGCCACTATTTTGTATCCGATAGTATCATTATAGCGCATTTTTCGCCTTTTGTCAAAAGTATCGGATAGACATTTTAACCTGATTTTAGACTGTTTGCCAACTAATAATGCGATTTTCGGCCGATTCCTGTTCCTGCGCCTGCGAAATTGCCAAAAATTAGAATTTTGCGTTTGTCCCTCCTGTCGCTCGTGAGCGACGAAATAAAGGGATACCGCCAAGCCAGCCATTAGTTTTTTGATTAACCCGCTGATTCGGATTTGCCCGCCCTTGCCAGCGAGACAGGGAAGCCGAATTGCAAAGATTTCTCCAGGGCCTCTCTGAAATCAAACCGTGTTCCACGGCGGTCGTGGTATAGGAGTCACAAAAATATTCTTTTATTTATTTTTATTCCCCCAGCCATCTGTGATGGCGTCTATAATTAAAAAGAACGGACTAACACCGCTCTTTTTGGTCTGATTGTTTTTCCCTCTATAAGACACGAGCCCAGGAAAAAGTCTCCTGTTGCCTATGATATTCAACCTCCTAATGATTCATGCCAGCCCGTCTTGCCAATCTTCTTTCTATCCGATACGCTTTTTGCCTTATTTTAGAAAATTTTAATACCTTCTGCTATCCGATATTATCATCCTAGCACATCTTTCACTCTCATTAGAATATCGGATAAGCATTTTCGTCTCTTTTTCCACCCACTGGAAGCTCGCGCCGTAAGCTTCCAATCCAGATGGGTTTAAAGATTGATTATCTTTAAACGGGTATGGGGTGGCACTGAACTGATAGACTGATAGATTGAGCCAATATTGATACCCATCCATCCCACACCTTGCGAACGACGGGATGCCTAAACTATAATAAATATAATAACAGGGCCGCGCATTATCTATCTAGCCAGCTTCCCAATTGTTAATACACATTACTCATTATACATTACTAGTTACTAATTATTTCCTCATTCTCTTCTCTAGTTTGCCAATCGCTATTGTCGTTTTTATGACCGTGTCTGAATTAAGAGAAATTGAATCAACCCCCTCCCTGACCAAAAACTCCGCGAAGTCCGGGAGATCGCTTGGTCCTTGTCCGCAAATTCCAATCTTTCTTTTATTCTTCTTCGCGCCGGTAATCGCCGCGGCAATCAACCTTTTCACCGCCTCATTTTTTTCATTGCCAATGAACGATAATGTCCCCGCGTCTCTGTCCAAGCCCAAAGTTAATTGCGTCAAATCATTTGAGCCGATGGAAAATCCATCAAAATATTTTGCAAACTCGTCAATCAAAATCACATTGGCTGGAATCTCCGTCATCACATAAACCTGAAGCGCCTTTAATTTGTACTCTTTTGTTTTGCCAACGCCTTTTTTTATTTTCACTCTCACCCTCTCCCCTCTTTGGAGCTTGTTATCGGCCATTGTCTGAAGCACCAATTTCGCTTCTTCCACTGTTCTGCAAAACGGCACCATCACAATCACATTGTCCAGCCCCATTTTTTCTCTTGCTTTTTTTATCGCCTCGCATTCCAGCCCAAATGCGTCTTTAAATCCTGATGAATAATATCTTGACGCGCCGCGCCAGCCAATCATCGGGTTTGCTTCCGTTGGTTCAAATTGTCTGCCGCCAATCAACTCCGCATATTCATTGGTTTTAAAATCAGACAATCTGACGATCACATCTTTGGGATAAAACGCCGCCGCGATCTGCCCTATCCCCTCGGCCAGCTTGTCCACAAAAAACTGCCTCTTATTTTTATACCCGGTTGTCATTTTCAAAATCATTCTCTTTGCTTTTTCATCTTTTAGTTGATTAAATTTCAATATGGCGTTCGGGTGTATCTTGATGTAAGAATTAATAATAAACTCTTCTCTGGCCAAACCCACGCCGTCATTAGGTATGAAACTCTGCGCGAAAGCGTTTTCCGGTATGCCCACATTCATCATTATTTTGGTTTTCGGCCTCGGAATATTTTGTAAATTTATTTTTTTAACGGCAAAAGGCAATACGCCCTCATATACATAGCCGTCCTGACCTTCAGCGCAAGAAACCGTCACCGCTGCACCGGTTTCTATTTTTTGAGTTGCCGTCCCGGTGCCCACTACACAAGGAATACCCAACTCTCTTGACACTATGGCCGCGTGGCAAGTGCGCCCTCCCTGGTTGGTTATGATCGCTCCGGCTATTTTCATAATCGGCTCCCAGTCAGGATCGGTTACATCAGTCACCAAAACCTCGCCCGTTTGAAATTCTTTCATATTTTTGGCGGCCAAGATCACTCGCGCCCGGCCAGCGCCGATTTTGTTGCCCACGCTAATCCCTTTAATCAATAATTTCTTCTCACTTTCTTTTACCTTCAAATAATACTCCTCTAAAATATTTTGTTTGGCTGTAAAATGCACCGTCTCCGGTCTTGCCTGCACGATATAAAGCTCGCCAGTCAATCCGTCCTTGGCCCATTCCACATCCATGCTCTTTTTGTAATGCTCCTCAATCGTAACGCCCCACTTCGCCAACTGTAATATGTCCCCATCACTCAAACATAATTTATTTCTGTCACTTTCGGAAACTTTCTCTTGCTTGGTTGGTTTAGCCGCTGAACCGCTGTAAACCAATTTTATTTCTTTCGTTCCCAATTTCTTGGAAATAATCGCTGGGAAGCCCATCTTCAGGGTAGTTTGGAAAACCCTGAATTCATCCGGCGTTACTGCTCCCTTAACCACATACTCGCCCAAACCGTAACTGCCGTTGATGACCAATGTTTCTTTAAAACCGGACTCAGTGTCGGCCGTAAACATCACGCCGGAAACCCCCTTGTCCGATCTGACCATTTTTTGCACGCCCACTGATAAAGCAAGCTTAAAATGATCAAAATTTTTGTCAACGCGATAAGAAATGGCCCGGTCAGTAAATAAAGAAGAGATACACCTTTTAACCGCCGCTAATACCGCCTGCCCGCCCGTAATGTGCAAGTATGTTTCCTGCTGCCCGGCAAACGAAGCGTCCGGCAAATCTTCCGCCGTTGCCGAACTCCTAACCGCCACGCTAATATCTTTTTTGCCGGATAATTGTCTATAGGCTCCAATTATTTCCTTTTCCAAATCAACCGGCAACTGGGCGGACAAAATCAAATTCCTGACAGCCTGGCCATGAACCTTTAAATTGACAATATTACTGGTATCCAAATCCTTTAATATTCTTTCAATTTCTTTTTTGATGCCGGCCGCTTTCAAAAAATATCGGTAAGCGCTGGCCGTGACCGCAAATCCGTCAGGCACCATGATGCCTTTCTTGCTTAAACCGGAAAACATTTCTCCAAGTGAAGCGTTTTTGCCGCCAACTAATGGCACGTCCTTAATCCCAAGCTCGTTAAAACGCAAAACAAACTTTCTGTTTCTTGGCGTAGACATAATATTCATTTTTAGTTGCTAATCTGCCTTCATTATATCATAAAAACACGATTTTTAAAAACCGTGTTTTTATCTGTCCTTTGACTTTTCCCTATAAATTTATCTTTTTGGCGTATTTCCCGATAAAAGGCATCGCCCACTTCTTGCCTTGCCAACCGTTCAAAATTCCAAGCAGAGACAAAACCACAATTAAAAACCAACCAATTGGCAAAACTATAAACCAACCCAAAATCGGAATCATGCCCAAAAACATTATTGCGAAAGAGCCGATAAATAAAACCAAGCCCTGTTTGGCGTGAAACTGGCAGAACTCACTGTCTTTTCTTGATAAAAGCGGCAATAAGCACAAAACCCACAAGTAAGCCAAAACGCCCATTACCCGCTCGTCCCGGCTGACTGCTTGTTTCTTTTCTTCAGACATATATTTTTGATAATTTATATTTATTATAATGATAACATTATAACAGATTAGACGACAAACAGCAAACTTCATAAAGGCGGCACATCAATGAAATAAGGACAGTCCTTTGAATAAAGAACTGTCCTTATTTCTTCCTTGTTCCTTGTTAGCTGTTAACTGTTCCTTGTGCTTTAGTGCTTTTGCGCTTTTCGCCCTTAGGGCGATCCCTGCCTGCCGGCAGGCAGGCGCCTTGCGCTTATGCGAATAATCTATTTGGGAAATTGGCGGACTGTGTCTCTACATCATCCCCTCGCCCAGGCCATTATTATGGGCTAGCTCTTTTCTCTCTGGCAACTCAACCACTACCACTTCAGTGGTCAAAAGCAAAGAAGCGATGGATGCCGCGTTCTGCAGAGCTGATCTTGTCACCTTGGTCGGATCAATAATGCCGGACTCAACCAAATCCTCATATTTATTCGTCTTGGCGTTATAACCAAAATTCCCTTCGTGTTTTTTAATTTCCTCCACTACCACCGCGCCGTCTTTGCCGGCATTAAAGGCAATCTGCCTAGCCGGTTCTTCCAACGCTCTTTTTAAAATATTCAAGCCGATCTGTTCTTCTCCTTCAAACTGCAAACCCTCAATCGCCTGCAGCGCTCTAATCAAAGCCACGCCACCGCCAACAATCACGCCTTCATCTACTGCCGCTTTGGTGGCTGAAAGAGCGTCTTCAATCCTGTGTTTTTTCTCTTTCATCTCCGTTTCCGTGGCCGCGCCGACTTTCAATACCGCCACACCGCCGGACAACTTGGCCAACCTTTCTTGCAATTTCTCTTTATCAAATGAGGAATCGGCCAATTCCGTCTCTTTTTTAATTGTCATAATTCTCTCTTCAATCGCCTTTTTGTCGCCCTTGCCCTCAACAATCATAGTGTTATCTTTGGTAGACACGACTTTTCTCGCCTCGCCCAAATCAGACAAATCTACGCTATCTAATTTTAAGCCGACCTCTTCGGAAATTACCCTGGCGCCTGTCAAAACAGCGATATCTTCCAACATTTCTTTCTTTCTGTCGCCATAACCCGGCGCCTTAACCGCCAAGACATTCAAAATACCGCGCAACTTATTGACCACAAAAGTCGCCAAAGCCTCGCCTTCAACCTCATCAGCCACAATCACCAAATCCTTGCGACCGGTCCCGGCCACTTTTTCCAAAAGCGGCAAAACATCATTAATGGCGGTTATTTTTTTGTCGGTCACTAAGATATAAGGTTCCTGCCAGACTGCTTCCATCCTGTTTGGATCAGTCACCATATAAGCCGAAACATAACCCTTATCAAACTGCATGCCCTCCACTATTTCTTTCCTAATGCCAAGCTCCTGCGATTCTTCTACCGTAATCACCCCGTCCTTGCCCACTTCTTTCATTACTTCGGCAATTATCTTGCCAATCTCCGGATCATTGGCCGAGATGGCAGCCACATGGGCGATATCTTCATTGGACTTAACCGGCTTGGAAACTTTTTCTTGCAAAACCTTGACGATTTCTTCCACGCCTTTCTCAATACCACGCTTGATGTCTGGCGCGCTGCCGCCGGCCGCCACATTTTTAACGCCCTCGGCAATGATGCTTTGCGCCAAAAGGGTGGCCGTTGTCGTGCCGTCTCCGGCCACCTCATTTGTTTTAGTGGCGACTTCTTTCAAAAGTTCCGCGCCGATATTTTCAAACTTATCTTCCAGCTCAATCTCCTTGGCCACGGTTACTCCATCTTTGGTAATGGTCGGGGAACCAAAACTTTCTCCCAAAACCACATTGCGGCCTTTGGGCCCGAGCGTCACTTTAACGGCATTTGCCAATTTATCTACGCCAGCCTTCAGTCCCTGACGTGCCTTTTCCTCAAAAAAAATTTGTTTTGCCATATTGTCTGTAAGTTAATTTATAAATTTTCGAAATATTCACGCGAATATTCGCAAACTACTCTTTGGCTACTCTATAATGGCGATTACCTCGGACTCTGACAGCACTAAAAATTCTTCGCCATTCATCTTTATCTCGTCCGGCGAATATTTCTTAAATAATATTTTTTGACCCGGCTTAACTGACATGTCCAGCCGCTGGCCATTGTCCGAAACCCTGCCTGGCCCGACTGCCACGACTTCACCGGTTTCCGGCTTTTCTTTATCCACAGTTTCAGGCAAAACTATACCTGATTTAGTGGTTTTATCCTCTAATATTGGCTTGACGATTAAATGATCGCCCAATGGTTTTAGCTTCATATTTCTCCTTTTTTTATTGAGTCTTTTACTCAATAAAGTTAGTTGATTAATATTTAGCACTCTCAACGGTAAAGTGCCAATTCAATATCTTCTATTATCTTAAACCAACGAAAAAACCTTGTCAAGGGCATGTACAAGATGACCATATCGGTAACATCTTTGTTGATTTAGGTCTCCCCGCCTGAACCTAAATATTTGGTCAGCAATAGAAAGCCTGCTATTGCAATTTCGTTGCCAGCAAATTAAAACCTATCTACAATTTCCCAAACCTCTAGTTTAATCTACAAGATTGAAGCAATGCCAACATCTTGTCAATTATTAAAATTTCCTTCTTGATAAGCCAACCCTGCCGTAAGCCATAAAATATACATCCCACTCCCAGTCGTCCACCAAAAATGGTCAAAAAGCAATAAACAATAAACAATAATCAGCACACCAAAATAACCCTGAGCTCTTTTTTTAAATAATAATTTAACAATATAATAGTTTAACAATATCACTGTCAAAAAACCTATAATGCCCAGTTCTCCAAAAATAATTAGTGGAATATTATGCACTGGCTGAATATACCAGACTGGTTCATCGGGGTATCTCTCTTTTAATTCATCGGCATAATTGCCAACCCCGACTCCCAGCAAAAAATTA
>LCCW01000035.1 GCA_000998185.1 Candidatus Kuenenbacteria bacterium GW2011_GWA2_42_15
ACCAATCCCCCCGCAAAAGAGCGATGAAAGCGCCGGCAGTCAAAAATGTGCCGAAAGGCACGGCCGAGCGCAAGGTTTTCTTTTTTAAAATAATCAAAGCAATGCCAATAAGCGCGCCGGCAACATAAGCCAGAAAAAACGCCACGATAATTAAGGGGTAGCCGAGCATAACGCCCAGAAGAACGCCGAGACGAATATCACCGCCGCCAATCCATTTGCCTTTGGAAATAACAAATAGGGCGAGAAAAAAACCAGCGGCAAGAAGACCAGAAATTGAGAAATTAAAAAATTGAGAAATTAAGAAATCAAGGGAGCTGTTTCCAACCGCGGCAATTACCAAATTTATAAATAAAGCCAGAGCAATGGCCGGCAAAACGATAATGTCCGGAATCAAGTAATACTTAAAATCGTAGAGAAACAAGATCAATAAAATAACGACGAAAAACCAGTCGCGCAACAACACGAAAACACGAAAACACGAAAGCATAAAAACACCGGCGGTTAATCCTGAAAATGAATTTAGAAAGACCAAAACGAATAAAACACCGGCAACAAATTCAACTATGGGATACTGCCAAGAAATTTTTTGTTGGCAAGCGCGACAACGGCCGCGCAGGAGAAAAAAACTAACCAGCGGGATGTTGTCATACCACTTAATCTGTTTTTGGCACTTGGGGCAGAAAGAACGCCCGGCGAGAAATGATTTTCCAACCGAGAGGCGGTAAACAACGCAATTGATAAAACTGCCGAGAATCGCGCCGACAAGAAAAGAAAAAATAATCAACAGGGAATACATAGCTATATTATAACACAAATCCCCGCCCAAGATAAACTGGGCGGGGGAGAAATACTTTCATGAACCCAAAAGTGGTTTTAGGTGCAGGTAATACCAGCCGGGCTGGCTGTGCAACAGGTAGCGCTGTAAGTACCGCAAGTTAAAGATCCTGTTTTTCCAGTCAGGCCAAAGGTGATAGTATAGGTTGAACCATTAGTAGAGGCATAGGTATAGACATAGCCAGAGTCTACGCCCGGGTCAGCCGGAACCTTGCCCATATAAGTGGCGCCAGCGACGCTGGTATTAAAACCATTGGTGGAGCTCAACATTAAACGCGGAGAAACACCCAGTGTCCCATTTTGCGCCACAGTCGCAATAGTACCGGTCGGATAAAAATTAACATCACTAAAATAGAGTTCCAGCGCGGACCGAATCTGTTTGATGTCGGCGACGCGTCTGGCGTCACGCGATTTGGCCTGTGGATTTTTTAACGAAGCTGCAACCATCGTGGCTAAAAGACCGATGATGGCGATAACCACCAGAAGTTCAATTAAAGTAAAACCTTTTTTGAACATAAATTTAGAAGCCTTGAAGGCGTTTTAAAAAATATTTATTCTATCAATCCAAATTATTGGACGCTTTTTGGAGTGGCTGTTCTTAACCCGGCCGGGTAGCCGCCGCTGGTACCCTCTAGAGTAAAAGTAATAGTATACCAACTGTTGCCACTACCGCTGACGGTGTAGTTATAATTCTGTGTTGGCAGCGGATCGGCCGGCACAATGCCAATATACATGGCGCCGCTGATGGTATCGCTCCAGCCATTGCCGTTGCTTAATGTTTTGGCGCCCACTCGGCCCAACATTGGCTTGGGCGTGCCAATCGGGTCATTAGGATAAAAGCCCTTATCGCTTAAATACATGTCTAAACCGGATTGGACCTGCTTGATGTCAGACAGCCGGCGCGCATCGCGCGATTTTTGCTTGGCGTTGTTGACGGCGGCGACCGAAAGCGAGGCTATTAAACCAATAATAGCGATCACGATCAACAGTTCAATCAGGGTGAACCCTTTTTTTGCTAAAAGCATAGGTGATGTTAATTAACTTATCAACAGATAAATTATAGCATAAAAAATAAAATAAACAAAAAGTCAAATCAGCGATTTCTGTTGAGTCTGGCTCGGTGTTTTATAAACGACTGATACTCATTAGAAAAAGGCTCTGCATCAAGGTCAATGGCTTTTAAAAATATGGCGGTATAATCCTTATGGCTATTTTCCAAAAGATTGGCGGCCAGAGCGTAATAGCGACTAGCTAAAAAGTCATCGGCCAGCTGGGTAAAATTCAGCTGGGGCATAAAATCACTGCCGGAAATGTATAAGGGCAAAGTGGTGGCTGTCTCGGGTGAAAAGACTTGATAGACAAAACCGTTGGAACGAAAAGTTAAGTTTTCTGTGTCCCTTGGAAATATGGAGTAAAGAGGACGATGCTGGAGTTTGGCATATTGCCAAAAATATTCCAGGAGATGTTTTTCTTGCGCATTAAAATCTAATTTTGGATATTCTGATGTCAAACGCCAGCCAGGCGGCTGCAGAAAGACATTGCCGTCATCCACGATGAGCACATCCGGACGGATCTTTTTGACCATTTGAAAATAAGCCAAAGAAAAACTTTGGGCATCGCCGGTGAAACCGTCGCCTCTGGAAATAAGGATGGCGTTCGGGGCTAGACTTTCCAGGGAAGCGCAAGCCCAATGGTCAACTAAATAGAACCGGCTCTGATTTTCGGCGTAATAGTTTTTAACAAACAAACTGACTGGCATGATTAAAAGCGCCAGCGCGAAAATAGTTACCGAAAACAGACACGGGAAAATATGAGAGTCATTTGATAAATGAATAATTTTAGAGACCAGCCAAAACAACCCTACGGCCAAACCCACCATAAGCGTCAAATGGCAGGGCAGATAATAAACATTGTAAGTGCTTTCAATGCCCAACCCCCAACCGTAATTGCGAAGAAATATAATGCCTAGACTGTAAACTAGAAAAACCAATAGAAGCAATAATCCCTGGCGCCATTTTTTTACAAGAGTGATGATAAGACCAGCCAGTCCTAAAACGGCAATGGCTAAGTTGAATTCTTTTGACAGATTGGCAAAAAAGCTTTGAGCAAGAACCAATTTCCCGCCAACGCTCGCCAGCGGAGCAAAATCAGCATATTGCTTGCGGCTGATGTGCTCCCACAGCGCCTGCCAGCTTTCGGGGTTGCCCCAATCCAAGGGCGGATTGGCCAGCGAGCGAATGGGTAAATAAAAATAAACTGATAGGCCGATTAAAAATAACAAGAGTGAGCCTAGCATGAATTTATAATCGGTAATTATTTTTTTACCGCCCGCAATAACTATATAAATTAAGAAAATCGGTCCGGCCAAAATCATCATCGTGTGGTTGGTCAGGCTTAGGCCATAAATAAAACTAAACAAATAAAGAATATTATTATGAGGTTGATTGCCTTGGTTTTGGGTTCTAACGGCGGTCCATTTTAGTGAAAGCCAAATAAGAATGGCCAGCAAGAAGATATTAAGGGTATAAACTTCGGCAATTATTGACTGGCTCCAAAAACTGAAAGAAAATGCCAGGCACAAAGAACACGAAAAGGCGATAAGATGAGAAGCCCAATTTTCAAAAAAAGAGCTCCAGCGGTTCTTGGCAGGCGAGGCAAGGCGCAAATTTAACAAACCAAAAATCTGAAGAATAATTAAAAACAAAAAACTGCAAGCTAACGCGCCAAAAAAAGCGCTCATCAGATTGACCCGCCAAGCCATCTCGCCGAAAGGAATAATAACGGTAAAAAGATAACCCAGAAGAGAATAGAGCGGGTAGCCGGAAGGATGTGGAATCCCGAGAATCGCGGCGCTCGCGGCAAACTCCGCCGAGTCTTCAAGATGAATAGTCGGGGCAAGCGTTAAAAAATATATTAAAAAAGCAAGGGCAAAAACCAACAGAGCTGCCCAAACGGTAAAATGTTTTTTGTTTACTATAAGAGAGAATCCCATAAAATAATCTTATCATTTAAAACGGCAAAAACAAATCCCCCCGCTTTTTCAAGCAGGGGATTTTACTGATCGTCTTCAAAAAAATCAGTTTACTGAATGCCATTCGGACTGGCGGTTCTTATGCCAGAGGTAAGTCCGCCGGTATTACCTTCAAGGGTAAAGGTGATCATATAGCTCTGGGTGCTGGCAGCACAGGCAGTTGGGGCAGCTGAAGTCGCACTGCAATAATTATAAGCGGTGCCATTCGGCGCTGGATTGGCTGGGACAACCCCCATATACACCGTGCCAGTGCAATTGGCCGCGGCCCA
Source organism: Candidatus Kuenenbacteria bacterium GW2011_GWA2_42_15 (assembly GCA_000998185.1). Lineage (GTDB taxonomy): Bacteria > Patescibacteriota > Patescibacteriia > UBA2196 > GWA2-42-15 > GWA2-42-15. Next base: position 4,135 of record LCCW01000035.1, read on the forward strand.
GCCAGCAGTAGTATTATTTAAGCAGGCATAGTTACCACCAGTGACACCTAAGGCAGTCGCGGTAGCCAAACTTGGATACCCATTCTGATCCACATAATACATTTCCAAAGCGGTCTGGATTTGCTTGATGTCGGAAACGCGCTTGGCGTCGCGGGATTTTAACCGGGCGTTGTTCAGAGCCACGACAGAAAGAGTGGCTAAAAGACCGATGATGGCAATCACCACCAGAAGTTCAATTAAAGTAAAACCTTTTCTGTTCTTCATAATTTTTGAAAAATTAACTTACTAAATAAACCTAGCTAGATTTATTATGAGCGAAAAAAATCGACCTTTTAAAATTTTTAGTAAAGATTAGTTATCCACAAGAGAATTATAACACAATTTGGCGTAAGACGCAAAGAAAAAATTTATGAGCAATGGAAAATGGCAACAAAATATTAGTAATTAGATATTTGTATGCCAATCCATCTTGGTATAGATTGGCCAGGCTTTTTGACTAATTAAAATTGATGTTTTATAAACCGTTAAATCACCGAGTTTAATGTAATTATCCATGTTTTTTAATATCTAATATCCAATTACCAATATCCTCTTACCAATATCCTCGTAACACTTTTAATGATTTATTGATTTTTTGTTTTCTTGATTTCTTGATTTCTGGACTAAAATCCCGACGACATATTGTACATCGGCGTAATGACCGCGGCGACCATAATGCCCACGCCCACGCCCATCAAAACCATAATCATCGGCTCAATTAGACTGATAAGATTGGCCACGAGACTCTCTATCTCGCGGGAATAAAAATCAGTCATGCGGCCGAGCACATCGCCGATGCGGCCGGTTTTTTCGCCAACCGAGAGCATGTGCGCGATCATCGGCGGCATTTCTTTGGTTTTTAAAAATAAAGTGGCGATCGGATTGCCGTCCTGAACATCTTTGGCGGTCCGGTCAATCAAATCTTTATAAAAAGCGTTGCCGACAATATCGCTCACGATATTTAACGAAGCGGTAATGGGTACGCCGCCTTCAATCAAGGTCGCCATGCTTCTGGTGAACCTGACAATATAGATGCGCTGGAACAGACTGCCGAAAACCGGCAGTTTTAATTTGAGATAATCCCAGTAGCGCCTGGGTTCTTTTTGGCGCAATAAATATTTCAGGCCGACAAAAGAGGCGATCAGAAACAAAATGAGCGCCCACCACCAATTGACTAGAAGACTGCTGGTGCCGATCAACAGCCTGGTGGCCATAGGCAATTCACCGCCGGTTTCCGACAAGATGGCGGTGATCTTTGGCACCACATAAACCATCATAATAATGCCGACGCCGCCCAAGGCCGCCAAGATAAAAGCCGGGTAAATCATAGCGCCTTTGATTTTGCTCATCAGAGCGTAATCCTTTTCCTGTTCGTCGGCCAGATAATTTAAAACCTTGTCCAGGCTGCCGGAGGTCTCGCCCGAGCGGATCATGGCGATAAAAAAAGGACTGAAAACTTTGTTGTGGCGCTCCAGCGCGTTGGAAAGCCGTTCGCCGCCTTCAACATCATCGGCGATTTCCGAGATAACGGCCTTAAAATGTTGATTATCAGTTTGTTCAATTAAGATGCGCAGTGACTGGACAATCGGCAGGGTGGCGGTAGACATCACGGCCAATTGGCGAGAAAACAAAACCAGGTCTTTGGTTTTGACCGCATTTAAAAAAGGCAAATTAATGTTTAAGGCGCTCTTTTTCCTCTCGGGTTCCAAGAAAAGAATGGCCACGCCCTGTTCACCCAGAGTGGTGACGGCGTCGCTTTTGCTTTGGGCTTCAATAGAACCTTCAACATCCCGGCCTGTTTGATCTTTGCCGCGGTATTTAAAAAACATAAATTATTTTAAAATATGAAATTTTTGAGCGCTAACTTGGAAATTGGTTTTATCAACGGCTACGGAAAGAGCATCGTGATAATCCACCTCTCCCGTTTTAATAAGTTCAATGAGCGCCTGATCCAGACTCCTCATACCCTCATCCCGCGAAGTTTGGATAATGCTGGTGATCTGAGCGAAGCGGCTTTCTTTGATCAGCGCCTTACTGGCGGAGTTGGCAACCAAAATTTCCATCACCGTCACCTCCCCTCCTCCACGGCGCGGCAAGAGCTGTTGCACGATAGCGCCCAAAAGGACTTCAGCCAAAGTGTCTTTGATTTTATCGCCTTCCTCTTCCGGCGCCAGCTTTACTAATTTAGCAATAGCGTCGGAGATGGAGTCAGCTTCGGTGATGACAATAATTAGACGGCCGCTCTCAATAAGATCAAAGACGGTTTGTAAAACAGCGGCCTCGCCCAATTCGGCAAGGAAAATAACATCCACATCGCTGTCTTTGATGAATTTCAGAGCGGCAAGATAGCTGTCAACATCGCGGCCGATTTCCCTTTGCTCCACAATGCTTTTCCCCGAAGTTAAAATATATTCAATGGGCCTTTCCAGGGTCAGGATGTAGCGGGATTCGGTTTTATTTATATAGTTTAAGAGAGAAAGAACGGTGGAAGTACGGCCGGAACCGTGATAGCCGGCGACGATTAAAAGCCCGCTTTTCCGATTGACCAAATCAATAAACTCTTTAGTCAAGCCCAGAGCGGCCGGGTCGGCGATCACATTTGGAATATAAGTAAAAAGCAAAGAAACCGTCTGCCGTTGATAAAAGATATGCACCTTGAAACGGATATCGCCTTCAAAGCTGTGGGTGATAACCAGGGATTTATTTTTAGCCAGGCTCTCGGCTTCTTCTTTGGTTAGAATAATCTGAACAATATCTTCCAGAAACTCTTTCGTGGCCACCGGTTGGTCGTCCAGATTGAATAATTTTTGGTCAATTCTGATAATCGGCTTGCTGCCAACTTCAAGGTGCAGGCAAGAAGCGCCGACTTTGACTATGTTGGTAATAATTTTATTGAGGAGCAGATTGCTTTGGGTGGACATAGGGTCAAAAAATCAAGAAATCAAGAAAGCATACGGCTCTGGTGAGCCTAAACAAGAAATCAAGAAAGCATACGGCTCTGGTGAGCCTAAACAAGAAATCAAGAAAGCATAC